>BEHT01000018.1 GCA_002898575.1 bacterium HR17 | reverse complement strand
ATGGGATTTCTCACTTTCCGACAACATTGTCAAGTCAGCAAAATCCGGCAACCTGCAAATTCTCGGCATCTTCCTTTACCTTGCACCTTGGGCATCTGCAAAACCGCCTTCAACGCGTGCTTTCCCCATCAAAGACATCCGCTATTGGCGTGACTATGTGAGAGAATGGGGTAATTCGTCAGGATTGGTCAAAACGACCTTCCTTTCGCGCCGTTCAAGCCCTCACTCAACTTCTCGGTCATCAACCGCTATATTGACGATTGGTGGACGGTTCCCAAAGAACCAGGTTGGCATAAACACACCTTTCGCATCAAAGATGCAAATTTTGCCAACTACTGGGGTTGGAACTTTTGCGTCAGTGTCGCAGTGCTTTCAAAGTGAAGTTCAATGCGGGAAGCGGAAGGTCCCCTTCAAGATGCTTACACAATTTTTCGTCCATTTCTTTGATGATAAAGACAGGATAAGCATGCAAGGAGACCACGAACCACCGTTGATGCAGACGAACCTCCCGCAGTGGAAGGGCAAGATAAGTTACGAAATGAAATTCATCGTTCCCAAAGAACTTACCGACGGCTCTTACAGAATCGTCGTTGGGCTTTACAACAAGGAGGGGAGATTGAAACTGAAGGCTGGCAAAGGCGTAGCGGAGGAGAAAGAGTTTAGGTATCGCGTAGGAATGTTGGTTGTTGACTCAAGATCGCTGGCTGCGCCACCAGATAATCAAGGCAAACGCACCCTTGACCTTACTGGATACGAGTTGGTTTTCAACGAGGGGTTTGAAGAACCTTTGGATGTCCTACCTTGGGGATCGGGAACGAGATAGATTGCCCACACGCCTTGGCATGTTAATTTTGGTGACGCCGCTTTTGCTGATCCAACACCCGATTTGCCATTGACTGTCAAGGACGGGATGCTATGGATTAAGGCGGGAAAAGACGAAGAGTTTGCGAAAACTGACCCATGGAAGAGACCTTGGCGGTCTGGCTTGCTATGCTCAAATGACCCAAAGGGAAACGGCTTTTCCTTGCAGTATGGCTACTTTGAGATGAGAGCAAAGTTCCCGAGTGGAGTTGGTGTCTGGCCGGCATTCTGGCTCGTTTCAAGTTACGACAGGACAAACCCAAATGCAGGCAAGGATGGTTCAGTGGAGGTTGATGTCATTGAATACTAAGGCTTCCCGAACGCTTACAGCAGCGTAGTTCATGTTTGGGAATCAAAGCCTCACAGGGCTGTCGGGACAGTGATAACAACCCGAGAAAATGAGGTGTCCGAAGACTTTCACAATTACGGCTGCTTGGTCACACCTGAATGGATTGTCATGTATTTTGATGGGGTTGAAGTTTGGAGAGTGAAAACACCACCAGAGCACAACAAGCCGCTCATGATTTTGCTCAACTTGGCGCTCGGAGGAGGTTGGCCAATTGACAAACTCCAAAGCCCAATCTACATGTATGTTGATTGGGTGCGTGCATATGCGAAGCGAAAATGAAACTTGAGGCAAATTTAGCGTGAGCGAGGGGATGAAAAGTGCTCGGTTTTGGGGTTTTGGTCAGTTTGATGAGTGAAACTTTGCTGAGTGAGCGATGGGTTCACCTCTGAATGGGACGAACAAAGGAAAGAGACCAAGGAAGATGGTTTCGTTCCATTTTTCGGCGGCTCAAGAGAGCCGCCCTCCGACTCTTGCACCCAACAGGTTTCACACGGCTCTGCTTCAAGGTGCCATCCTCAAAATCCTGCTCCAGCACCGGCATCTGACTGTCATAGAATAGTGGGTCTCAAAACCCGACCGGCTCCTGCTCTGGTAACGGCGTCTGCGACTGCGTCGAACCTGACCGGTCAGGTTCGTCGGAATCACCTCCGCAGCTTGTGTTGCATTCTCTTCAACCGCAAACTCTCCATCCCAGTCTCAGAATAACAATACACAACCCCCTTAGAAAACCTCATGGTAATAACTTCCGCCTTACACTCAATTTAAGGCGCTTATCCTCCATAATCCAAAGCCCTGCAGGAGAGAGATTCACGATTTTGCTAAGTTCATTCACACAAAATGAGGGTAAATGAGTCTGGAGTAGATGCAGAAATTCTTCTTTTTTCTTATGCAGATAGGCTATCCCTACAGGAAGGGCGGTTTGAGGGGTGATAAAGACTACCACGCCATCCCAAAACGGTAGGAATCGTGATAATTTCGTAGGTCGCTTAATTTCTTCAATTTCTAACCATTTAATTTCAATCAAAATTGAATTCGTCATTATAGTCATACCCATATCATCTAACTTATACTCGGCATCAATAAAATGTAAAGATTTCGCTATTAATGATATAAATACTATTAATACAATGTAAATGGCACAGAAGACCATAATCCCCGTTAGCCCTAGGAGCTTTTGCCACTCATTCAATTTGCCAGATAGTTTGCTCCCATCCGCAAGAAGACCCCACCTTACTAAGATGGAAATACCTCCAACAAAGGGAGGCAAAAGAACAAGAGCCCAAAACATAAAATACAAACTTTTAAGGTTCGTCCGTAAGTGTTCTCTTTGAGCATATCTAAAATGATAGACCATGACCGTACACTCCCTCATGGATTGCGGTTCTCAACTGCAGACATGACTGTATTCGATACAAAACAAACCTCAGTAAAACACCCTAATCTCGTTAAGAGTTACGCAGTTGGCTGCGAACCCCTTCGTTGTCATAATAACAGCACGCAAAGACCCGCTTGTCAAGAGGAGGCAATAGTTGTGGCAGGAAGCAAAGGCGTTCGTGGAAAAAGAAAAAGGCTTTTGGTCTTAGAGGGAACCACATTGCACAAGCCCGATGCCAACAAGATGGAACTTTTGCCCTATCACTGAAGGGGCAAACACCAAAGGGTAGCGAAGGGCATTGCCCTTTTGACTTTGCTCTGGACTTATGGGGAAGCCCTACATCCCTTGTGCCTTTCGGGTCTACAACAAGCCCATTTGCGGACAGACCGAGACCGATCCCTTTCAGGCGATACTTGTTCAAGCCAAGGGGCGAGGCTTTGAGATAGAGGGGGAATGTGCCCAAGAAGGTGGAGGTGCCGAAGAAGGTAAGGGTCGTTCATCTTTCGGGTTTTGGGTTCGTGAAAGTCTTTCGGACGGTTGCTAGAGACGGAGACGCGGAAAACTGGACAACGAACGACCTTAAAACAGAAGAGGGGGAGGGCAAAACTTGAAAGCACTGTAGGGGCACAGCGGTGCTGTGCCCCTACAGTATAGCGTTTTGTGGTCTTCGGCTATTGGGCGCTGATAACGGCTTTCATTGCCTCTTCGACTTTCGCGAAGTCCTTGGCATCCAAGTTGACGAACTTGTGCGTCAGGCGCTTGTTACGGTAGACAAAGATAACATTGCGCAGTTTCTCTGACGGCTCAATTTTGAGGAGCCTCAGGTAGTTGTCGCGCTGCTTGTCGGGCAGGTAACAGAGGGCGATATCCTCAATCTTTTTGTCCTCGGCGAGTTTGGCGATTTTGTCTTTGGCGTTGGGGTCCGTCCAGATAACGAACCCGTAGGCTTTCGCCCCACCTTGGCGGACCTTGCGGATGAGGTCTTGCAACTTCACCGCCAGACTGGCGGCGTTGTCCTCAGGGTCCAGATGCACCAAAATCTGGACCTGAGGCGTCATCCCATACTTTCAGACAGGGCAGGTGTTCGTGCCCTTATCAGGACCGGCGACATGCATGGGGTTGTAAGCAGGCACGGGGTCGCCGACCTTCAGCCCCGTGTCCGGCGCCTGTCCTTGCTGGGCGAACAGCGCCAGCCCGAACGCCGCCAGCGCCACGCCACTCCAGAGCCATCGCTTCATCAGCCAGTCACCTCCCTAACGGGGGCATTTTTGCGTCACAACAAGTTTGACGCAAAAATTTTCACTCAGTTAGTGGGGCAAGGTGTGAATGCGATGACGCTGAACAGCAGCCACCCGCCGCTATGGGTTATCACGGGTCCGACTGCGGTCGGCAAAACCGATGTGGCGCTGCAAGTCGCCGAGCGGACGGGCGCCGAAATCGTCTCGTGCGACAGCGTCGCAGTTTATCGCTACTTGGACATCGGTTCCGCCAAACCGACACCCGAGCAGCGGGCGAAAGTGCCCCATCACTTGTTGGATGTCGTTGACCCCGATGAACCTTACAATGTCGCCCAGTATGTCGTTGACGCAGAAAAAGCCATCGCCGACATCTGGCGGCGGGGCAAGCCCGTGTTGGTCGTCGGTGGCACGACCCTTTACCTCTCGGCGTTACTGGAAGGGTTGGATTTGCCCCTTGCTCCGCCGAACCCCGAAGTGCGCCAGCGGTTGCTAAAGTGGGCGGAATCGGAAGGCGCTGCAGCGCTGCACCGGCGCTTGCGAGCCATTGACCCTGTCGCCGCTCAGCGCATTCACCCGCACGACCTTGTGCGGTTGGTGCGGGCGCTAGAGGTCTTTGAAATAACAGGCAAACCTATTTCCGCGTTTTGGTCCGACGCGTGGCAATCGCCCCGGCTGCACCGTTACCCCGACGCCCGCGTCATCGGGTTGATTTGCGACCGCCTGCATTTGTGGCAGCGTCTTGAACACCGCATGCACCGTTTGTTGGCGCAAGGTTGGTTAGACGAAATTCAGTGGCTGTTGGAACAGGGCTATTCGCCGGCGTTGAAATCGCTGCGCTCGTTGGGTTATCGCGAATTCGTTCAAGTTGTCTTGGGGCATTGGACGCTGGAGCAAGGGCAGCGTGAATACTTGCGCCGCGCCAAAGCCTTTGCCAAACGGCAGTGGTATTGGCTAAAGCGGCGCCCGTATGTGCGTTGGGTGGGCACGACGGATAAATCAACGGCGCAAATCGCAGAAACTGTGCTAACCTTATTGCGCTGAATCGCGACAGCCTATCGCACGCTACAATTAAGCGCGTGCTTTTCCCCAACTGTGCATAGCGGTGACCGTCTAAGCGGCTGGGAGCGGTTACAGGTATTGGGCTGCTCGGAGATGGACAACATACAACGGATAAGGAGGGCAGGGCAGTGAACAACAAGGAGCCAAAAGTCAAGGTCCAAGACGGCTACCTGAATTTTCTGCGTCGTGAACGCGTCCCGATTGCGGTGCATTTTTTCACGGGTATGCAGCTGCGCGGCATCGTGCGCGGCTTTGACACTTACACCATCGCTTTGGAACTGGAAGGCACCAACAAACAGGTGTTGATTTTCAAGCACGGCATCTTGTATGTTGACCCGTTGCGTCCGGTGGGCGATGTGATTGGGCGGTTGATTGCGGAAGCGCAGCAAGCCGAGCAAGCCAAGCAACAAGCCCATGCCCAACGCCTCAAGCGCCCCCGCCGCGCGACAGCAAAGGAGCCGGCGGGCACTTTAGAGCAATAGGCGGTGAGGCAGATGGACGAAGCGGTCGCGCTAACTTTCACTAAAATGCACGGGTTGGGGAACGACTTTGTGGTCATCGGGGCGTTAGACGGGTTGCCCCTTTCGGAAGACCGGTTGGCGGCGTTTGCGCGCTTTGCCTGTGACCGTCATTTCGGGATCGGTGCCGATGGTGTGATTTGGGTTCTACCGACGACGCTCGCCGACTTTCAAATGCGCATCTTCAACCCTGACGGTAGTGAAGCGGAAATGTGTGGGAACGGCATCCGCTGCGCCGCCAAGTGGTTTTATGACCGCGACTACGCCAAAGACCGATGGGTGCGCGTGGCGACGAAAGCTGGCGTTAAAACGGTGCAAGTGCACACTGACAACGGACGCGCTGTCGCGGTGTCAGTGGATATGGGCGCCCCGATTTTTGACCCTGCCCGCGTCCCGACGACGCTGGGCAACGGCAACGAAGCGGTGGAAGTGCCTTTGCCTGTGGACGAAGTCGGCACCCTCACAGTGACGGTCGTGTCTATGGGCAACCCGCATTGCGTCGTCTTTGTGGACGATGTAGCCACGATCCCCATAGAGCGGGTCGGTCCTCTCATTGAACACCATCCCGCTTTCCCTCAACGCACCAATGTGGAGTTCGTTCAAGTTATCTCCCCTCATGAGTTGCGGGTGCGTGTCTGGGAACGCGGAGCCGGCGCAACGCTGGCGTGCGGCACCGGCGCTTGTGCGGCGTTAGTCGCTGCGGTGCGTACCAAGCGGGTAGACCGACGCGCCCGCGTTCATTTGCCCGGCGGCACGCTGGATATCCATTGGCAATCGGACGGCACCGTGTTGATGACCGGCCCCGCTGCCGAGGTGTTTCGGGGCGAAATCCTTTGGCAGCCGACCTGACAACCTCAGGACGGCCTGCTCTACCATATCGCTGCCATTGCAGGGAGGCGCTGCCATGCGGGGAGGGCTTCACAAGCCCCATTCGTCGCGGTCTGGTTCCAACCGGCGCAGCGCTAGCAGGGTGTAGCCCAAAGCGTTCTGCAACGCTTGGGCTAAATGTGGGTCGCGCGACCGCAACGCGGATATGGCGTCTTTGACGGCACCGACGGCGTTTTCGTCGGCGCGATGTTGGCGTCCGAAATGGGCGATGTAACGCACCAAATTTTCGGCGCTGCTGCGAGAGGCTTGGCGCCAACCCAAACATCGGCGAACTTCACGCAAAGCGAACTCCACCAAGTCTTCCAATGCGGCTTCGTCGCGCGCTTCGCGCAATAACCACACGGGGCGCGTCGCTTGCCGGAAACCGACCCGCAAACTGCGTCCTAAAGGGGTCAACGGTGTAGCGTCGCTGAGTTTCACCCATACTTCGTAGTCCAAACTGTGGGGGTCAAAAGGGTCTGGTGACTTCGGTTGCACCCGCAGTTGCAAACAGCCACGCTGCCACAAGTCTGCTAAGGCGGCTAACAGCATGGCTTCTGCCAATTGCTGGGTCAGTGCCAACTTGCCATCGTTGATTTCGGTATAGCGGTGGCGTTTCCATTCGGGCACTTCGGCTTTGGGCACAGCGTCCACGAACCGGTCGGCAAATTGCCAGACGACACATTCTGCCCCCACACAATTAGGGGGCGGCAGCGGCGGTTCTTCCGGGGCGTTTAACCACCCTTGTAGCCACCGCACGGCGGCGCTGAGTGCCACCGCCGCAGCAATCAAAATCACCGCCGACCAGAAGATGACAAACGCGATGCCCAGCGTCACCGACTAACGCCTCCTTCACGGCAACACGACATAGCCACGCCGTGTGATAGCGCCAAGCGCACCGAACACGCCTCCCATCGTCAGGTCGCCCAAAATGAGCCCCAAAAACAACGGGCGACCACGGCGATACGCCTGCAATCCGCCATAGCGCACGGTCAACCCTTTCAGCGTCCAACCGACCAACACCATCAGCCAAAAGTTTTCCATCGCCCATCCGCGGCAGACAACCAGCCCGATCGGGTGCAGCGGGAAATGGGCTATGCGCCACCGCAAGGCGAAACTGCCCACGAACACGGCGAACCCCGCTGCCATACCTGTCGCTCGCACCGCATTGGGCTGGAGCCCGGGGTCTATCGCCTGCACCGTGAGCAAATAAGGGTGAAAAGCGTGCCATTGAAAAGTGGACGGTTCCAAGTTGACCCCACCGTAGGTGTAGCACAACCGCAGCCACATCCACAGCGCTACGGGCACCGATAGCGCGATGAGTCCCATGCCCCACGCCATCACTTGCCGCCGCGATAACTTTGCCATGTCCGCCATCTTCATCGCGTTCAGCAACGAGGGCATGAGCGTCTCCCGCAAGTCGTAGGCAAAGGCTTCCTGCAACAGGAACGACACGATCACATCGCGAGGCGAAAACCGTCGCGAACCCAGCAACGCCCAAACAGGGTCGTGGGGCAAAATCCGCATCTGCACCATCAGCAATCCGCTGTTGCTGGCGATCCACGCTGCCGCTACATAAAAACCCAGCGTCATAGCGACAAAAGTGACGGCCAACAACCCTGAAACGCCCCGCGCCATCAGCCAGACGCAAATGAACCCGGCGCTGGCAATACCTCCCCACACGGCGGCGGTGTAGGGCAGCGGTTCATCGGTATCCTCGTGAGCGGCACCGTCCGACCGCCGACGCCATTTCACCGCTGCCGCGACGACCTGCCGCCAATGCGTCCGTCCCGCGTAGACGATGACTGACAGCAAGCCCAGCACTGCCCCGACCTGCTGATACTGCACAAAATCCGTCGCCGAATAGCCTAACCCTGTCCAACCGTAGTAGGCGAACACTACCTGCTGCAAGCGTTCCAACAGGTAAAAGAACCAAAGGCTAAAGGCGATGTCGCTCGTTAGCAAGTAGGTCAATCCGATAGCGGCGGGGTAGATGTTCACAAAAGTGCCTGCGATAGCGTCCCACGGAAAGCCTGTCAAGTAGTCACCCAACCGGCGCACTCGCTGCGGCGCTGGTATCGCAGGGTAGTAAGCGTTCAGCCCACAGAGCGTGTGAAAAAGCGCCGACGCACCAAACCCACACCAAAAAGCCGGTTGCGTCATCAGTGGGGGACACCATCCTTTTACTGGCGATTGAACCAGTTCCGCTGGCAGCTGCACCAGCGGGAAGACAAAATGCTCATAGTCCGTCCACTGCCGGCGCACCAACGCTGCCGTGCATGCGGTAGCGAGAACCAGCGCCGCACCCAGCGGTGTCCAAAACATCAGCGGTCGGCTCCACGCAGCCCAAGGGATGACGCCACCGGCGCCTTCGTAAAATCCCCGTGCGGCGACGCGGTCGGTCAAAACGAGCCAGTCAGGGGCGTAAGGGAGCAACAACACGTCCCAGCGGTTCGCCGGCGAAGCGTGGTAAGCCAGGCTAGCGACTTGCGGCAAGATGTAGCGCCAGAACCCTGCCATCGGGATGCCCGACGGGATGAGCAGCAGCGCCCACAGTCCTGCCAATTCCGCCGACGACAAAGCCCATCGCGGTGCCCATCGCCGCAGCAGCGGGTTGATCCCCACTGCCAACACCAGCAGCGTCAACACCGTGTTGGTGGGCAGCAAGTTGCCCGCTAAAGGTGTGTTGCGCAGGTAAAGGTCGTTGTAGGGCACTAACAGCGCGAAGGCGACGGTTAACCCCGCCGCTATCACCACCACGCGGTGGGACAACGGTGCCCGCGTTTCAGCCGGCAGTTGTCGCGCCGCCAGTTGGGTCGACATGGGCTTCCTTGCGCCCCTTGCCACACGCCCTCAGAGAATGAGCATCGCATCACCGAAACTGTAAAAGCGATAGCGTTCCCGCACCGCCTCCTCATACGCCTTGCGGACCAACGCCATCCCGCCACAAAACGCTGCCACCAACAGCAAGTTGGAAGAACGCGGCAAGTGAAAATTGGTGACGAGCGCATCTACGGCTTTGAACGGATGCCCGACCGTGATGAACAAACTTGTCCAACCTTCGCCGGGCACGACGCGATGAAAATCCACTGCCACCGTTTCCAGCGTTCGCGTCGCGGTCGTTCCGACGGCGACGACCTTATTGCCCCGTTGCCACGCAGCGTTGATAATTTCGGCGGCTTCGGGCGGGACACGGTAAAACTCTTCGCCGATGTCGTGCTGCTCCACGATTTCGCTGGTGACGGGTTTGAATGTTGACCAACCGACATGGAGAGTGATGCGGGCGATTTGCACCCCGCGGGCTTGCAACTCCGCCAACAACCGTTCGGTGAAATGTAGCCCGGCTGTCGGTGCCGCGACGGAGCCGGGCTCGCGCGCGTAAACTGTCTGATAGGGGCGGTCATCGGTCAACGGCGTTTTGATATAAGGCGGCAGCGGCACTTCGCCAATGGTGTCCAACGCTTGCAACAGTTCGCCCCGCGGGCGGTCAAACCGCACTGCGAAAGAGCCATCGGGCAGCCGCTCTTCCACGCTCGCGGTGACCTGCAACGGGGCACACCCAAACACGAACTGCCCCCTTGTTCGCGCCCGTCGCCCCGGCTTGATCAACACCCGCCACACATAGTCGTCGTGGTCGTCAGGGCGTAGCAAAAGCACTTCCACTTGTCCGCCTGTGTCGGCTCGCTTGCCCCGCAACCGCGCCCGAATGACTTTCGTGTCGTTAATGACCAGCACATCGCCCGGCTGCAGGTAATCGCCCAACTCGTAAAACCGTCGGTGGGCAATGGCACCCGTGTGCCGGTTCAGCACCATCAGCCGGGCGTGGTCGCGGGGCTCTATCGGCTCTTGGGCAATCAGTTCTGGGGGCAGTTCGTAGTCCAACTCTTCCAGCCGCATATTGCTTTCACCTCGGCGCTGGCTCATCGCCGCCACAGCCATGCCAGCAGGGTCAGCACAGCGCTCAGGACGAGGCTGATCAGTAGGCTGGTGGCGATCGGTGCGTAAAAGGTGAAGTTGTCCCGGCGCACCACGATGTCGCCGGGCAGCGGCTTCCATCCGACCCCCCACTTGCTCAACGCCAGCGCGATGGCGCCTGCGACGATGAGCAAAGCGCCGACGCCGATAAGCAGTTTGCCGAGTGCGTCCAGCCCGTTCATAGCCCATCACCTGCAGCAAATTTTAGCCGCAGGGGCAGAGGCTAAGGTGCGAGGCGTCGCTCTTCCGCCCAAACGCTTTCCAACTCTGAGCGGGCAAAGTCATACAACACAACGGCGCGGGTGCGGGTCAGCCCGTCCTGCGTTTCCGCCCATTCCCGCAGCAATGCCGTCGCTTGCAGAAACAGTTCATACGCCAATAAACGCCGTTTGTAAAGTGCAGCCCAAGCCTCTGGGGGGCGAATGTTCTGGGCGGCTTTGAGCAACTGTTCGGCATCGGCGTTGACCTTGCGTAACTGCGTCTGCAGTTCCGCTGCGTTCAGGGCACGGCGATCAAAGGCGGCCAAAGTATCCCGCACGGCTTCAAAAAGCCGCACCGTTTCGGCGTTCAATGCCTCGCCGCACACCCGCATCGGCTCCGGTGAGGGGGCATAAGGTGCCTTGAACCGCAGGCGCGCTAACAGCAGCCGATAAGCGAGGTCGGGGCGCTTCGCGGCGACCGCTAAAGGCACCGCTTGATCCAAAAGAGCGGCGTCTGCGACACCCATCAACTTTTCTATCGCCCTTGCGGCTACATTCAGGCGCTGGTGCGTCATTAACCGTTGTGCTGCGTCCAAAAGCAACTGTGGGTCATCTGCAGTCTGCACTACCGCTTCGTCCAGCGTCAGGCTTAATTGCTGGTAGGCGTCGGCTTCCCGATCGCGCCCGCGTTGGCGGGCGGTAGCCGCTAACACCGCAGCGGCTTGAGCGCCTAAGGCAAGGGACAAAGGGTCGCTCCTTTGAGCGCTTTGGAGCCGTTGCACGGCTTCTAACACCCAGTCCCATCGTTCCCGCTTAGCGGCGACACGGGCAAGCCCTTTCCACGCTTCCCACAAATCGCTTTGCAATTGCAGGGCGCGGCGATATTCAATAGTGGCGTCCTCCCAACGCCCTTGTCGCTCGTAAATCACCGCCAATTGCCAATAAAGTCGTGGGTCATTGGGGTTACTTTGCAACAGTTGATCTATCCGCCGAACGGCGTCGTCCCACTTTTCTGCTGCGACCAACGCAGCGACATCTTGATCGCCGTCGGCGCCTGGTGCGCTCGGTGCACTAAGTGGCGTCGGCGGTGCGAGGCGATCTTGTAGCCATTGCCCCAGCCGCAACGCCAACACCCATGCCGCAAGTTGGCGCTCAGCGACTTGAAAGGGTTTCAGAAGCGCCCGCTCCGTTTCGGTTATCGGTTGAGTTTGCAGGTCCGCTTGGAACGACGCGGCTGTTGGCACCAACAACATCGCTTCCATTGCTTGCGGGGTCGCGTCGTCAGCACGAGTGACCCGCAACCACATGCCGACTTGGGCTCCCTCTTCGGCACACACGGCAACGGCGTGGTCCAACGGGCGTGTCAGCGCGTCGGCAGGAAGCCGCCCTTCTTTGACAGCCCGCACCAACGACGGCGATTCGCGGTGAAAGGTCACCACGACCCATTTCTGTTGGCGTTCCCAGAGAGACCGGCAAGCAGCAAGCAGAGCGTCTTGAGCGGTGGCAGAAACGGGCGGTGATAGCGGAGGCAACATCAACACGGTGCTCGGTTGGCTGGCAAAACCTTGCCCGACAGCGAACATCCATGCGGCAGCGAGAAGGTAACGGTGCATGGAACCTCCCCTGCCTTGTCTCAGAAATCGCTTGCGGCGTTGCTGTCAATTTTGACGCAGCATCCGGTTCCGACGGCAGGAGGGTGAAAAGCGGTTAAGGCGATCGCCGGCAAATTTCCAAGCCGCGTTGGCACGCTTCTATGCCGCGTTGAGCGGCGTCTACTTGCACGCCCCGTTCTATCTGTTTGCGGTAAGCGGCGATAGCCCGTTCGTATTCCGCTGCCGCTTCCTCATACCGTCCCAACCGTTGCAAGGTCAACGCCAGTTGTTGGCGGAGATAGCCCTCACGGTTGCTGTCATTGAGCCGTGCCAGCGCCATCCGATACGCCTCAGCGGCTGCCGCCAAATTGCCGTCCAGCGCTTGCTGTATAGCGTATCGCTCCCAATCCTCAGCGGTGGACGCCGACGGCGCACCGGCGGATGCGTGTGACGGCGCTGTGTCAGGCACCGCTGACGGAGCCGAGGGTTGCACGGCGGGGTGCGGTGGCGTAAACGGCGGCGTAGCAGGGGGCGAGGGCTGAGGTGCCAACGCAGGTGGAACCGTTGGCGGTGGTGCCGGGCGCTGCCATTGCCAAGCAGGCAAAGGCGTCGTGGTGGGCGGCGGCGACGACGGTGTGTCAGGCAACGAAGGCGTCGCAGGCGCTGGTGATGACGGAGCACGCGGGAGCGGTGGCATCAAAGGTGTGGAAGGCGCTGACATGCGCCGCTCCTCTTTCATCGCTCGCGCTAATAAGAGCCAACTGCGGGCTTCGTTGCTTTGAGGGTTTTGGTGCAGCGCGTGCGTGAACCACCGAATGGCACCGTCGTAGTCCCGACGGTTCAAGGCGTCCAACCCTTTGCGCACCGCGTCTCCTTCGGGTGCCGGTGTGGGTGGGGGCATTGGGGTGTTCGGCGCAGGCGCCACAAGGATGGGAGGTGGAAGCGAGGGTGTCCGAACCTGACTTGCTGGCGGCGGCACGATCGTCCGAACGAGAAACAAACTTGTTACCACTAACGCTGTCGCTGCCAGCAACGGGACCGGATGCCCGCTCCACACTGTCGGCGCCGGTGCTGTAAGGGGCACCGCAGCGTCCGTCGTTGTCGTGTCACTCGTTGGCGGTGGTGCCGGCACAGCGAGGGGTTGGGCGCTGAGCCGCTCCTTGCCCAATCGCGCCGGCTCGTAGTGGGCATCAATGGCTAAGGCTTGCTCATACGCGCGTCGCGCCCGTTCCGTCTCACCGACCCGCTCGTAAAGTTCACCCAGCAGCGTGTAAGCCGCAACTTTCTGCGGGTCAAGGGCTATCGCCCGCCGACATAACAGAATGGCATCGTCGCAATCCCCTTCCGCCATCAACTGCAATGCCTGCCGAAGCAACTCGTCGGGAGTCTCTTGGGGCAACCGCAGGGCAGCATCGCGCCCATTCGGTCGGGGTGGCGGCGGAGTCTGCTGGAGAAGGGCTCCGCAACTGGCACACCGGGTTGTCCCAGCTGCTACGGCGTTCCCGCAATGGCGGCAGAATACAGCCAATGGTCCGCACCTCCAGACATTAGCCCCTTTACCCTTTGGCGTCTCGCTGTCAAACGCGCGCCAATCGGTCGGCGAACACTTGATGGTAAAGTTGCTCCAGACGGTCCAGGCACGCAGCCACCGACAGAAATTGACGCGCGTATTGGCGGGCGCGTTCCGCCATCGCCATCCGCAGGTGCGGTTTATCCAACAGCGTCCGCACGGCGTTGGCGAACCCTATCGCGTCGTGGGGCACGACGAAGCCTGTCTCGCCGTCCTTGACGAAATAGCGCACGCCGCCTTCCCCGACAACCACGACGGGCAATCCTGCCATCATCGCTTCACACACCGCTAACCCTTGCATTTCTGTCACCGACGCAAACACGAACACATCCGCTGCCGCCAAAAAATGCGGGATTTCCTGATACGGGCGGCTGCCGACGAACAAAATGCGCTCACCGCTCACCAACCGCCGCGCCTTTGCCTGCATCGCTGCCAGCTCAGGTCCATCGCCGACCAACACCAAGTAGGTGCGGGGACGCTCCGCCAAAATCGGCGCCACAGCGTCCAGCAAAAAAGCGATGTTTTTCTCCTTGGCGATGCGCCCGATGAACAACAGCACGCTCGCTGTCATCGGGATGCCTAAACTTTTGCGGACGCGATATCCGTCGCCGTGACTGAACCGCTCCGCATCAATGCCTGTCGGGATGAACTCAATCGGCACTTTCACCCCGAACGACCGCAGCAATGTCTCCGCCAATGGTGACACGACAACCACCACCGCACACGCATTGCAAAACGAGGCGCTCCAGTAAGCGATGAACCGCCGACTTAGCCAACGGGGCAAAGGCGCGTAGTGTAAGTATTCCGTGACGAGCGTGTGGTAGGTCGTCACGACAGGGATGCCCCGCTTGCGCGCGTAGCGCAACGCGAAGCGGCACAACCACATGAACGAATGGGTGTGCACGATGTCAGGGCGAAAATCGTCTAATGCCCGCGTCAGTTGGGGCGCAAAGGGGACAGCCGCAGGATAGTCGGGATAAAACGGGTTAGGCACGGACGGCACCCGCACGACTTGCGATTCGTCCTTTTCTGCGCGGGGGTGATGCGGAGCAACGATGAGCACTTCATGCCCCCGCTGCTGCAATCCTGCCGTCAGCGTTTCAATGACCGTCACGATGCCGTTGCGGACAGGGCGATAGCACTCCGTCACAAAAGCGATACGCATCGGTTTTCTCCCACCTCAGCCTGTTTGCTGACCGGACGGTTTGCCGCTTTGTCCCTCCTTGCGTTTTCCGCTCTTACGCTTTTGTGCTGTCGGCTCTTCCAGCAGCTCCAACGCCATCAGCACCGCTTCCGCCACTTCGCGCATCGGCTTGCGCGTCTCCATGCTGCGGCGCTGCAGGATGCGGTAGGCTTCCGCCTCGTCCAAGTTGTAGTGCTTCATCAGCAACCCTTTCGCCCGCTCCACCAATTTGCGCGTCGCCAGTTCCTCTTCCAGTTCCCCGATTTCCGCTTGCAGTTGCCGAAATTCGTTGAAGCGTGCGACGGCGATATGTAGCGCTGCGTCCAACGCCTTCGGGTCAAAGGGTTTGGTCAAGTAGCCGAACGCCCCCGCTTCCGTCGCCCGCTGCACGAATTCGGGCAACGCATATGCCGTCAGCAATACCGCTGCGCAAATGCCGTCCTTGACCAACTCACGGGCGACCTCAATCCCGTCCCGTTCAGGCATCTTGATGTCCAGCACAGCGACATCGGGGCGAAGTGTTTTTGCCAACTGCAACGCTGTCTCGCCGTCACCTGCTTCCCCGACGACTGTGTGCCCTACCTCTTGAAGGGACGCCTTGACTTCCTCACGGACAAGCCATTCGTCATCGGCGACCAGAACCCGCATGGCTATCGTCCCCCATTGGCGCTTAAGTCGGTCCGCCTTCAAAATCGTAGCGTCAAACCCGGTGCGCCGTCGTTTTTTTGGGTCGGGTTATAGCTTGCTGCGCCCAAATTTTTGCCGGCAAGGTGACAGTAGATGGCGCTGTCGTCTTTAACCGCTGGACATCCGCAAGTCTGCATCGCGGTGCAAGGCGTTACGGTAGCGTTTCGCGCCGTTACCGCCCTGCACGATGTCACCTTTTCCGTCCACGCGGGCGATTTGGTCGTATTGCTCGGCCCCAACGGAGCGGGCAAGACGACACTGTTGCGCACCATTGCCCGTGCCGTCACGCCCCAAAAAGGTGCGGTGTTGTTGGACGGCAAAGCGGTCACGGAGGTGCCTGTCCGCCACCTGATGCGCCGCCTCAGCGTCGTCCCGCAAACGGAAGGCACCGCCTTCGCTTTCACCGTCTTGGACATCGTGCTGATGGGGCGTATCCCGCATCTCGCCCCGTTGGCGCCCTTTTCGCCCCACGATTGGCAAGTTGTCCGCGACGCAATGGAAGCGACCGACACTTGGCACTTGCGCGACCGCCTGTTCACTGAACTGTCGGGGGGCGAGCGACGGCGCGTCTTGCTGGCAAAAGCGTTAGCCCAAGAGCCACAGGTGCTGCTGCTGGACGAACCGACTGCCAACTTGGATTTGCACTACCAACTGGAAGTCGTGGAGTTGGTCCAGCGGCTCAACCGTGACCGCCGGTTGACCGTTTTGGTCGTCATGCACGACCTCAACTTGGCGACGATGTTGGGCAACCGCTTTATTCTCATGCAAGGCGGGCGCATCGTAGCGATGGGCGATGTCGATGCTGTCCTCACGCCGCAAAACTTGCAGCAAGTTTATGGCGTCCCCGTTTTGGTGCTCCGCCACCCGCTAACGGGCAAGCCGCTCATCGTTTTGACCGAACGGCGCATCGTGCCCCTCAACGCCGTTCGTGTCCATGTCGTCTGCGGCGGCGGGACGGGCGGTGAAGTGATGGCGTTGCTTGTCGCTGCCGGTTGCCAAGTGACCGCAGGGGCACTCAATCGGGGCGACAGCGACTACGAAGCGGCACAACTGTTAGGCGTGCCTGTCGCCGAAGAGCAACCTTTCATGCCCCTTTCCGAGCGCGCCATCGCGGAGGCGCGCCGCCTTATCGCCGCCGCCGATGTCGTCATCTTGACCGATGTCCCCTTCGGCTGGGGCAACCTCGCCAACTTGCACGCCATCGCGGAAGCAGCGCAAGGGCTCGTCGTCATTTTCAACCCCGAAACAATGGCGCAACGCGATTTCGTCAACGGTCAAGCGACTACCTTGCTGCAGCGAATCTACGCCACCAAACGCGTCGCTACCGTTCATTCGCTGGAAGAGTTGCAACGCCTATTAGGCAGAGCGTGAACGCCTGCTTTAGGGCGCGTTGCCCACCAACTCGCCACGCCGATGATGACGCCGCCGACTCCATGTCGCCAAGTGAGCGGTTCACCGAACAGCCAATGCGCCAACACCGCCCCGTAAAGGGGCAGCGTGTTGTAAAACAACGCTGCCCGTTGCGTTCCCAGCACCCGCACACCTTCCGTCCACGCCCAAAACCCGATGACCATTGGCACGGCACCGACATACACCATCCCCGCCATTGTCATTGGTGTCCAGCGGGGCGGCAGCCATATCACCTCAACCGCACCGAGGAGCACCGCCACCGGTGCACCCCAGAGGGTCGCCAGTCCTGTCGCCGCCAACGCCGACCGGCGCTCTGTCACCCGCCGCGCCAGCACCGAGTAAACGCTCCACAGCGCCGCCGACAGCAAGACCAAAACATCGCCGGCGTTGACCCGCCATCCTTGCGGCGTCCCGTTGCCTGCGACAATCAAAACGACACCCAACCACGCCGCCAGCGCCGCTACCACATTGCGTCGCGACAACGGCTCCCGCAAAATCCCTGCTGCCAGCCAATGGGTCAGCAACGGTGTGAACCCGTGCACGAGCGTGGCGTTAACTGCCGTCGTGAACCGCAGCCCTGCGTAGTAAACAGCGGAAAACAGCACGACACCGCTAAGGGTCATTCCCCACAACCACCAGCGCTCAGCACCTGCTTGTCGCTCAGATGGGGGCACCTGCCGCAGCAATCCCGCGAAAATCACCGCGCCGATGATGACCCGCGCCGCCGAGAGAGTGAACGGTCCGACTTCCGTTCGCAGCCACCGCCCCACCAGTGCGTTCGTCGCCCACAGAAAAGTCGCCAAGTTGACCAGCAAGACGCCTCGTGCCGTCTTCGTCCCAATCGCACGCCCCATCGTCCGTCCCTCTCAGACCAGCGCCAACCGCAGAAAATCCGCCAAATGCATGACCCGCACGGGCACTTTGTAGCGCTGCGCGCCATACCACAACTGCATCAAGCAGCCAGGGTTCGCTGTGACGACGACCTCTGCGCCTGTCGCCCGAATGTTCGTCATTTTGCGCTCTAACAAGGCGTCGGCGAACTCGGGTTGCAGCAAGTTGTAAACCCCTGCACTTCCGCAGCACCAATCGGCTTCGGGCAACTCCACCAACTCCACCTCAGGCACCCGCTGCAACAGCCGACGGGGTTGCTCGCGAATTTTCTGCCCGTGCGCCATGTGGCACGGGTCGTGGTAGGTCACCCGCCACCGCAACGGTTTGAGCGGCATTTGGAACGCCAAGCCGTCCAATAGTTCGCTGAAATCACGCACCTTCACCGCAAAACGGTGCGCCCGCTCAGCAAATTCAGGGTCATCGTGCAACAAGTGCCCATACGCCTTCATCGTCGTCCCACAACCCGCTGCCGTGACGACAATCGCGTCCAGTGGCTCGTAGCGCTCAAAGGTCGCGATGAGTTGGCGGGCAAAGTGTCGTGCCGCTTCGGGTTGACCCGTGTGCGCCAACAGCGAACCGCAACACGGTTGCTGCGGCGGAACGACGACCTCGCACCCTGCTGCCGCCAACACTTCTGCTGCCGCGCGGTTCGTCGGGCTGAACACGACCGACGCGATACAACCCGTCAGCAACCCGACCCGCAATTGGCGGACGCCTTTGGCGGGCACGATTGCCGGTAACTGTTGCGGTGCGGGTAACGGCGGCACCATTTGGGCCATCCGCCCTAACTTGGGGATTTTGTCCAGCCACTTTATCACGCCCATCGCTTGCGCTGCCCGCAACGGTGCAAGCAGTGCCGCGATGCGCGATGGGTAGGGAAAAATGTGGCGGATGAGCCACGCGTTCAACCCCGAACGGCGCAGCGGACCTTTGCCCTGCCGCGCCAGTTGCGCCCGTGCCAGTTCAATCAGCAAACCATACTGCACACCCGACGGGCATGCCGTTTCGCACGCCCGACAATCCAAGCAACGGTCAAGATGCACCAGCACCGTCTCATCGGCGTCAATGCGTCCTTCCGCCAGCAGACGCAAATAGTAAAGCCGACCGCGCGGCGAATCCGTTTCATCGCCCGTCAGCGCGAAAGTCGGGCAAGTCGGCAGACAAAACCCGCAATGCACACAGTCCATCAGCAACTCAAAAGTCGCGTCATCCAGCACCAACGCAGGACGCTGGCGCACTCCTGTGTCATCCGTCCGTGGTGCCGCACCTTTGTTTGCTTCTGTCACGCGTTCCACCGTCCCTTTACGCCAACTTTTTCGTGCCCGTCAGGGTTCGCCCGAAGCGATTGTTTTTACACGACGCGCCCTGGCGCCAGGATGCCTTTGGGGTCTAACGCTGCCTTCAAGCGCTGCATCAACTGCCACGCCGACGGCAGTTGCCCCCAAACGGGTAGACGCTTTTTCCATTCCGTTGGCACCTTCTCCACGACCAAGTTGCCGCCCTGTTTAACGGCGTGTTGCAGCAACGCGGTGACGGCGTCCGCCATTTCTTCGTTGAACGGTTCATGCACTAGCACCCGCAAGACACCGTTAAGGCTGTGCGCCAACACGCCGCTGCGTTCACCCAACACGCGTTGCACCTTTTCTGTGAAGCCACACACTTCCGACGACGGCAAAATTACCCGCAACACCCAAGTTGCCCCTTCGCCTGCGTGGGCGTCACGCACCTGCGCCCGCAGCGCTTTTTCCGTTTCCCCTTCAAGGGTGTCAGCGACCGCCAAACCCGCCGTCGCCGCCAATCGCTGCGCTTCACCCAGCCACCATGCCACTTCTTCGCGGAAACCGTCAAAGCCCAGCAGCAAACAATAACGCCCTTTTGGCACCAGCAGCGCTCCGATACCTGTTTGCTCCAACGCAGTCGCGTTCAGCAATTCAGCGCAAGCAGGTGTGACATCACTGAGCACCAACGCGCTCAAGAAGCGTTCAACAGCGTCGGTGTCATCCGCCCACAGAGGCAAAGTCGCTTGCGTTTCGGGCAACGGACGCACCTTGAAATTGGCTTCCACGATAACGCCTAATGTCCCAAACGAGCCGACATACAATTTCGTCACATCGTAGCCTGCGACATTTTTGACGACTTTGCCGCCAAAGCGGGTGACCTTGCCGTCAGGTTGCACAACCTTGATGCCCAAAAGGTGTTCGCGCACGGCGCCATACAGGCAACGGCATGGTCCTGTCATCGCTGTCGCCACGACGCCGCCCACCGTGGTGCGTTCAGGAAAGGGCGGGTCAAGGGGTAAAAACTGCCCGCGTTCACGCAAGGCTTGTTGCAACTCCGCCAAAGTCGTGCCCGCCTTGACGATGACGACCAAATCGTCGGGCGCATACTCCACGAACCCGCACAACTTCCGCAGGCACAGCGCCACATCGTAGCGAGATGGGGGCAACCCGATGTGGCGTTTCGTCCCGTTGCCTAGCGGGATGACCGCCAAGTTGCGCTCAAAAGCGAGAGCCATCGCTTCCGCAACTTGTTCTACCGTCTCGGGCAGCCACACTTCTGCTGGCCGTTGTCCATCCACTTGCACCTGTTCTGTCAGGTCTTGGACGGCGAAAGGGAGCGCCGTCACGCTTCCTTGCCCCCTTTGTCGGGCACATCGTGTGTCGGTTCCACGCAGTGTAAGCACGCCCCGCCCCGATGGACATGCACCCGCAGCCCCCTCAAATCGTTGGGCAACTGCACCACGATGTCAGGCGTCCCGTCGCGGCGCCGGTGCACCGCCAGCCATACCGTAACGATGCGCCGCCCCTTGCGAAAACGCACCGTGAACCAGCAAGAGCGTGTCCCCTCGGGAAGCGCCAACGGCACAGTGCGCCCATCAACGCGCACAGCGATGCCTGTGAAAAAGTCTTGCCGTCGCACCATCGTCGCCATGCAGGCGCTCACCTCTATCGGCTGTAAATGGATGGCGCCAACGCTTTCACCAACGCTTGCACCTGCCGAAATTGCGGGTGCTCTGCCGTGCCCAGTAACTCAAACAGCGCCGCTTCCGCGTTCACCCGCACTGCGCCCGCTTCCACGCAACTTTGCACGCCCGACCGCCACAGAAACGCATGGCGCGCCGTCGTCGCATCTTCCGCGATGAACACCTCATAGCCCAACTCAAGGGCATCCAACGCCGTCTGCCAAACGCAGACATGGGTTTCAATTCCGCAAAGGAGCAACTGAGTCCGTCCCGATGCCGCAAAGGTGCGGCGAAACTCTTCACTGCCGAAAGCGCTGAAAGTCATCTTGGCGATGGGGCAGTAAGCGTCGCCCAATGCGTCTTGCAATTCCGTGACGGTGCGCCCTAATTTGTCAGGGTTTTGCTCCGTGACAAAGATCGGCACACCCAGCAGGCGTGTCCCGCCGATAAGCAACCGGCACGCAGCAATCAAGCGTTCCGCTTCAAACAACACGGGCACAAACTTCTCCTGCACATCCACGACTAAAAGCGCTACTGCCTCTTTGTTCAACCGCACCATCGTCCATCACCACCGTCATGATCAGGGCAACAGGAAATTAAGCCGGGACGACACGAAACTGCCCATCTCCCTATCGCCACAGGTAGTCTAACGCACTGGTAGGACGCAGCAGCCACTAAAGTGACTACCTATTTGGGCATCGCCGAACCATTACCATCAACGCCTGCGTTCGCAACAAGCGCACAAAGTGAAGGCGATCGGGTTGCACTCCATCATCCATAGGTGCACTTCGCCCAAGCGCTTGCCCGTGAAAGGTTTTCCGACGATGGCGGGTTTGTCGCCGATGCGGATAAGTTTGGCGTCGTGGCTGCCGACCCCTTCGTCAACGACATGGGTCTCAAATTTTCCGCTGCCTCTGTTCACAAACAGGATGACTTGGGGACGGTCGGTGAAGTCCATCTCAATGACGCAAATGTCAAGCAAACCGTCACCGGTGAAATCGGCGACGATAAGCGAATGGGGGTCAACCAAGTCGCTTGCCAAAACATGTTCGCGCCAAATTTGGCGTGGGTCGCTCCCTGCTTTGAACCAAGCGACGCGCCCTTGCTCTTTGCGACCAAAATATTGGGCATCGCCTTCAGACAGGATAATTTCAATACGACCATCGTTGTCAAGGTCTGCTGCCTCAACCACTGTTCCGACATAACCTTTTGCGAACTGAAACCGCTGCCATTCTTTTCGGACATCGCTTGTCGGCTTAAACCAGAAGTTGCCTGCAATTAATTCAGGTTTCCCATCGCCATCAACATCCGCCCAAGCCAGTCCTTCGCCTTCAACATCGCGGGCAATGACAAAGGCTTGCCACTCTTTTGTCGGGTCGCTTTGAGGTTTGAGCCACAGCAATGCCTTTTGACCTTGATTCCAAGTCACCAACTCGCCCTTACCGTCACCGTCAACATCAGCCCAAAGTTGAGTGTGGAACTTGTTAGCGAATGAACCGATAACGAACCGTTGCCATTTTTGCTTTGGGTCAGAAGGTTGACGCCACCACCAAAGGTTGGGGCTGCGCCAATCTCCGCCAGCAATAAAGTCAAGTCTCCCGTCGCCATCCACATCACCCAACACTCCACCTGATTCCAGCATTTCGGCTTCATCGTCAATGACATGAACTCTCCAATCGCCCATGCCAATTTGTTCCAACCAAACGAGCGAGTCTTTACCTTTCTGCCTGCTGCCGATCACCACATCTTCTTTGCCATCACCGTTGATGTCGCCGACGGCGCAAACTGTTCGGTTGAGTTGTGGGTCAAGACGAGCGATGATGAGGCGTTGCATTTCGTAAGTGACCCCTTTTGGCGGAACGATACCGACCCATTCAGCGGCTTTGCGGAAGAAAGCCCTTTTGCTTGGTGTGTTGATGAGCCAGTTGGTAGGTGGGGATTGAAACCCGTTGCGGTAGTTGTTGCGTCCTGGGTCAAAGTAACCCCAACTTGCTCCTTCCTCAAGCGCTGCTTCCATGTTGCGCAGGTCCGTTCCGTCTTCGTTGAAAACGATGGGCTTCGGGGTGCCCCAAGAGTGCAATTTCGCTCTAATTGTCCGAACCATTTCGCGAATCCGCTCCGGCTTTTGCCCATTGCCGTGAACGAGCACGAAGTCAACGGCTCGCAAAACTTCGTCTGGGGGAACAACGCCGCCGGTGAAACTGGTTGAGACAAGCAACTTACCGCCGCTTCGTTCTTTTGCCAGTTTGATGAGTTCAACCACCCTCGGAGGTCTGATGATTTTATGGTCGTAGCCACCACTGTTGCACTCGTTGGCGATTTCAACGAGCACATGCCGATAGCCTTGCTCCATCAACCAATCAACAGCGTTGACAACTGCCCTCTTGACAGCATCCTCATCTCGTAATCTTTGGTCTTGACCAAAGTAAAACAGCCCCAAGATGACAACCATGCGCTGCTTTTGTGCCGCATCCAAAATTCGCTTGAGCCGGTTGAGCCATGCAGGTTTAAGTGAGCCGTCAGGGTTGAAACCGCTGACATGCCAAGGTTGATTGCCAGTGATTTGATCCCTTTTCGGAGCACCGCATTGCAAGTTGATGGTGAAAGCAATGACACCGTGAGCCTTGTAAAGGGGCAATGCAGCGATGAACTCATTCGTGTTTCGTTCAGGGTCAAATTCAGTTCCGTCGGGATAGCGCCAAAGGTGCCGAGTTTCGGGGTTTTCATCGGCAAAGAGTGCTTGAACCATGCGGGTGTTCAGCAACATGCCCAGCGCTTTGGGGTTGGCGTGGGGCGTATCGGCGTAGGTCGGTTTGCCGTCCAGCAGGAACTGTTCACCTACAATTGTCACCGTCACAGGCACCACCTCGCTTGCCCGCAGGATGGCGTAACCGCACATGCTCGTCAACACCGTCGCAACAGCCCACCAACACCTCATTGGCGTGCCCTCCTCTGTTCGGCAAATTGTGCTGCCATTTTAGCACCCGCTCCTTTTCGCCTGCGTGTTAGACTACCTGAGGTGGATCGCCGGCGATTGACTTACCGCGCCGACAGTGGGGCGAACAGCCGTTCACCTAACTCCACATGGTGATGAACGGGGTGAAAGCGCAATGACAAAGCGGGCGTTGCTTTCCGTTTGGGACAAACGCGGGTTGGTGGCGTTCGCGCAAGGGTTGCACGAATTGGGTTTTGCGTTGATTTCAACGGGCGGGACAGCAAAAGCCCTGCGGGACGCAGGGTTGCCCGTCACCGAAGTCCGCGAAGTCACCCAGTTTCCTGAAATCCTGAACGGGCGGGTCAAAACCATTCACCCCTTCATCGCGGCGGGCATCTTGGCGCGCCGCGATGTCGCCGCTCACCTGCGCGAATTGGAGCAATTAGGCATCGCACCCATTGACCTCGTTGCCGTCAACCTTTATCCGTTTCGTGAAGTCGTGCGACAAGGCGTGGATGAACTGACGGCGTTGGAGCACATTGACATCGGGGGCGTGACGCTGCTCAGAGCGGCGGCGAAAAATTACCGCGATGTCGTCGTCGTTTGCGACCCCGCCGATTACCTGCCAGTGTTGCGGTGGCTGAAGGACGGCGCAATGCCGCTAAAGGTGCGGGCGGAGTTGGCGTTAAAAGCCTTCGCCCACACCGCTGCTTACGACGCTGCCGTTCTGAGTTACTTCCGCCAGCAAACGGGCATTCTATTTCCGTCCGAACTGGCGCTTGGCTTCGTCAAGCGGATGGATGCCCGTTACGGCGAAAACCCTCATCAGCAAGGGGCGTTCTATGTTGACCCGCTTTCGGAAGTGCCGAGCGTGGCGACGGCGGTGCAACTTTCGGGCAAGGAGTTGTCGTTTAACAACATCGCCGATTTGGACGCTGCGCTCAACCTTGTCCGCGAGTTTGACCGACCCGCTGCATGCATCATCAAACACACCAACCCGTGCGGTGTGGCGATTGGCGAAACGCTGGCGGACGCCTTTGCAAAAGCGCGGGACGCCGACCCCGAAGCGCGCTTCGGTGGCATCATCGGCGTCAACCGCAAAGTGGACGGCGCAACCGCTGACGAAATCCTCGTGCAAGGCAGTTTTTACGAAGCCATCATCGCACCTGACTACGACCCTGACGCACTGGAACGCATCAAAACCCGTAAAGGCTGGGGTGAAACCATCCGCATTTTGAGTTTGCAGTTGGGCGACCAGCCGTTGCTGCCGGCGGTGGGCGCCGCCGAACTGTATGTCAAATCGGTGACAGGCGGTTTGCTGGCACAGACCGCCGATGTAGACGATGTGCCGTCAGAACGCTGGCAAGTCGTCACCGAACGAGCCCCGACGGAGAGCGAATGGCGCGATTTGTGGTTTGCGTGGAAAGTCGTCAAGCATGTCAAAAGCAACGCCGTCGTTGTGGCGAAAAACGGTGCGACCGTGGGCATCGGGGCGGGGCAGATGAACCGTGCCCTTTCCGTCAAGATCGCCGTTGAGTTAGCGGGTGAACGGGCGAAAGGGGCGGTGCTCGCCAGCGACGCTTTCTTCCCGATGCCCGACGGTCCTGAAATCGCCGCACAAGCAGGTGTCACCGCCATCGTCCAACCAGGCGGCAGCAAACGCGACCCCGATGTCATCGCCGCCTGCAACCGCTACGGCGTTGCGATGGTCTTCACAGGCAGGCGCCACTTTCGGCATTGAAGAGCAGGTCAGTCGCCGACGACCAAAGCGGTGGTAGGCAATTGGCGGGGGATTTCAGGGAGGCGATAGCCGAAGCCGCTGCCGTTGACGGTGTGCCAAGCCACGCAACCGTCGCGGCGGCGATACAGGTCGGGATGCACCGTCGCTTCGGGTGCAGAGGCGTGGGGGTAAAACTGCATCGCGTTGACTTCCACGCCCATGAGCGTGCCGGCGTAAGCCGCCAGCAACACATGCGGGATGAGCGCCAGCATCGGGTTGGTCAAATCCTGCACCATCAGCAACAGCCCATGGGCTTTTGCCCACGCTTGCATCAGCAGGGCGCCCGTCTGCGTCTTACAAGTTTTCAGCGCCACACCCGTCCAGCCCAGTTGGCGACCCATCCGCACAAACCGCCAATCGTGGGCGCTTTCGTCCATGAACAGCGGTTTGCGCGCGGCGATCGCCCGCACATCTATCGGGTGCGCCTCAAGGTCGTAAGGGAACGGTTGCTCAATATAAAGCAGCCTTTGCCACAAGCGTGGGTGATCCTGCAACAGTTTGTCCAAAAACCCGGTGACATACTGCGGGTCAGTGACGGTGCAGTTGAAATCCGCCGTCAGCCACGCGACATCGTGGGCTAGCGCGATGTGTCCGACGCGCACAAAACGCGCGTAGTCCCAGTCAAAATCCGTGCCCGTCAATTTGACCTTCAGGCACTTCAACCCATCCCGCTCAATCCAATCGGCGAGCAAAACGGGGTAGCCGTCATCGGGTTCGTCGCCCGTCAAATCATCGGCAGTCAGCGGGTCTTTAGCGCCGACGAGATGCCACGCCGGCAACTTTTTCGGCGGGTCGGCGGCGAGAAAATCGGCAGGGAACTTGCCCCGAAAACACACATCGCCGTCAGGTTCAAGGTAACGGCTCAAATCGTGGCGCAAAAAAGGCGGGCGATAAGTCGCATAGGTCGGCAAACCGACGAGGTTGCCGTAGGCGTCATGGAGTGCAAGGTCAAAGGGTGAAGCACAAATGAGCGCCGCAAGGTAAGGCATCGGTGCGCGTCCGGCGCGTTCGGCATTGAAGGCAGCGAGAAGCGACGGCAACACCCCCTCAAGGAAGGCATGCCCCACTTCCAATGCGTGCCCCGTTGCGGCGAAGTTGACCCAAGCAGTCGCCAAGCGCAAGCAAAACGCCTGCATCGCTGTCAACCGTTCAGCGTAGGGGAGCGTCTCGCTTGCCCATCCCCATTGCGCAATCAGGGGCGTTTCGCCCCAACCGTCGGCACGGTTGCCCCGTTCGTCGGCAACACGCACTTGAACGCGACAGCAAACGACATCGGTGACGACTTCGCGCCCAAACTTCAACGGCATCCGCATCGTGATGGGCAAAAAGTAAACGCTCACACCCACGACGCGCATCTGGATCGCCATTATCGTTTCGCCCCGCTTCAACGCACCCGCATGCTGCCTTGCTCCATGTCGGCGACAAGCGCCCGCTGTTTTCCGTCAGGCAAAGTGACCTGCACTGCAACGGCGTGTGGAAGGTGCTGCCACGCGACCTTGAGGGGTTGCCCGTTCAAACTGATGCCCCAAATGAGCGTCATCTCGTCAGCGCGCCGGCGCGCCATCAACATCGGCACGCGGTCGTCGGCGTGATTGCCGATGCCCAATGCGGTCACAAGGTCAATGGGTGCATCGGCAAGGAGCGTCACAGCGATTTGCCATTCGTCGCGGACGCGCAGCGTCACGGTCACGGCGCTGTCTACGCGAAGCACAGATGCATCGGTCAGATAGCGGTAGCCGTCTTTGTCCGGTGGCGTCCAGCGATCGCCTTTGGGCGCTTGTGCCCACTGCCCCCGCAAATGCAGCGCCACATCCAGCAACCGCTCACTGTCGCAGCGGATGCGATCAACCACGACAATGGAGTTCTCGTCGAGCAACGCGATGGCGCGGCGGAATTGCACTCCGTCGTAAATGTTGCCCGCGTCGGCGATGACGAAATCAACGCCCTGCTCATTGCCGAACGCCACGCATTTACCTTCAGCCGGCTTTTGGTTCGTCTCATCCACGATGAGCGTGTTGTGGGCCAAGGTCGTTTTGAACCAACCGCTGTGCAACGGCACACCGTAGCGGGTGATGCCAGGGTCAAGTGCCAGCACTTGTCCGCGCGCGTAAAGGACGAAGTTGAGTTTGTCGGGGTGACCATGTCCGCCGCCGTGCGGTCCATATTTCAGGCACAGCCAAGTCGCTTGTTCGCCTTCGCCTTTCGCCAAAACGGCGTATCCCGACGCGGGGTAGTTAGCGCTGCGCCACTGCAGCGGTTGCGGTGGGGGCAATGCGCCGACGCCAAACCACAGCGCAAAATCGCTTCTCCGGTCGCCGCGCGCCAACAAGGTCGCATACATCGGTTCACGATACCTGGCGTAAGCCAGTTCATAAATCGGTTGCGTGATGCCGAAGCGGGCAAACCCGATTTCCGTCAGCAGCGCCACTTCGGTGCTGTCATTGAAGGCAGGCAACCGCCAGTTGGGCATCATGAACTTGAAAGGCGCATCAAACATCCGTTTGAGTTCGTCACCGTAAAGGTTGATGCCGCAATTGCGCGCCGCCTCAGTCAAAGGCCATAGCGCTGCCAGGGTGTAGAAGTGATAGCCCCATGCGCCTTCCCACCAAACACCATCAGGCGAAACGCCCTTACGCATTTGCGTCCAATAGCCCCGTTCGGGGTTGTCAATGGCTTCGTAGATGAGTCGCTCGTCACCCAGCAGAAAACCGACCAATCCGACGGCGCTGTTTTTCCAGCACTGGATGTTGTGCACGCCCATGCGGTGGGGCAAGATGACCTCTTTTGCGGCGGGCAAAAACAATTTGTGCGCCAGCGTTTGGCGCTCTGTGTCGCTCAGCGTCTCCCAAATCAAGTCCGCACCTTGCGCCATCGGGACGAGCCAAACGGCTTCGTCCAAAGTTTGTGGTCCGACACGCCCGCCCCCGATTTGCGCTCTGCCCCGAATATCGTGCAACGGATAACTCAAGTAACGCTCGGCGTACGCCAGCAAAATCGCCCTCGCTTTGTCGGCGTAGCGGCGGTCACCTGTGACTCGGTAGACAATGCCTAAATCGCGAACGGCGTTGGCGTAACGCTGATGGATGCCCGAAATCACGACGCCGTCGTAGTCGCGTTCGGGTTTTGTCGGGTCACTGGGCAACCGTTCGTTGTCAACGGGGCAGATGTGTTCCCACTGCCACTCGCCAATTTGCCTGCCCGTCCGCAGCGACGCGCCGTGTTTGGGACAGGCGTAATAGTGCCACCAGTTGCCGCCGCGAGGGGGCAAGTTGACGGGTTCGTTCAGCACCCCATCGGCACGCTTTTTGAGCGCTTCCCATTGGGCTTCCACCCAGTCGTAGCGGCGGATGCGCTCTTTCAGTTCTGCAATGCCATCGCCGTTGAGCAACAAACGCGGATGGGGCGGCAGCGCCATTGCCTTCACCTCCGCTTGCGACACCGCACTCCCACACCCAAGCACCACACCGCCAAACACTACCACCAACCAGATGCCTTCTGCCCGTTGCATGCGCATCACCTACTCGCTGCACGGCTTTGTGAGGGCACAACTTGTTGCATCCTTAAGGTTTGTTTCAGCACGGCGCCCTTGCGCGGGGATGGGCTTCAACTTGCGGTTCCACGACGAAGTCGTGCTAAGAAGTCAGGAACGCGCAGGCGTTCACCGCCTGCCTTAAAAACGCCTGCGTTTGGACGCTCATTTCAGCAACCGTCGTTGCACCCATGCGTAGAGCGCCTTCCACTCCGCTGCGTCTCGTCGGTCCCGCCACCGCACACCGCCGGCGTGGGGGACACCAGTATCGGGCGAACCCTCACGGGCGCTGATCGGCTTCTTCAAAATCAGGCTGTTGAGCGGGTCGTCCACATCCACCACTTTCAACGCATTGGCGTAGTTGTGCCGGGCATCCGCCAGCGTCCATGTCCCATCCGAGCGCAACGGGCGGATGTTAAACACCGCGTGGGTGTTGTGACAGGTCGCACACGACGACCCGTCTTCGCCGACCTTGACCAAAATCGGCTGAATGTTTTGGACGAAGAACTCAAAGTCCAGCAGTGTCCGCAGCGACGCGTCTAACTTCTCGCCGTTCAACCAAGCCGCCAATAGTTGTCGCTCCATGCTCCCTTCTTCCGCCCACAGCGCTCCGACGCCACCGTGCGGCTGTGCCACTTTCCGCACCAGTTCGCTCTCCATCGGCGCTTGAAGGTTCACCGCCTGCAGCGTCGCTTGGTAATTGTGGATCGTCGCCTGCAAAGTGAACCGCCCGTCAGCCTCCGGCGGTTGCAACCGATAGCGGGTCTGTTGGGCTGGATCAGTGTGACAACTGACGCAACTCTTCCCACCAGCCGCCGCTAACGGCTTTGCCAGAAGGGGTTGAACGAACGCCGTAAAGAAGGTCAGGTCGGGTGCATTAGCAGGGAGGGTCAACAACAGCGGTTGGGCTGCGACGGTAGCGTTATTGCCAGCAGGGGCAGCCGGTGTTAGTTGCGCCA
Source organism: bacterium HR17 (assembly GCA_002898575.1). Classification (NCBI taxonomy): domain Bacteria; phylum Candidatus Fervidibacterota; class Fervidibacteria; order Fervidibacterales; family Fervidibacteraceae; genus Fervidibacter; species Candidatus Fervidibacter japonicus. The sequence goes on along the minus strand of BEHT01000018.1, from coordinate 33,769 downwards.
GGCGCTCTTTTAACGCCCCGTCTTTTTCTGCCACCGCCGTCAGCACGGAAAGCACTTTCGTCCGCTGCTCGTTCAAACGATTCAAGTAACCCAGCAGCACTTCCGCTGCCGCAGCGCGGATGCGAGCATCGTCCCTGCGGGACACTTCCATACATGCCGCCAACAGGTCAGCCCGTGCCTGCAACTCTTCCGATGCACCGACGACTTTCAACGCTGTCGTCGCTGTCTCCGGGTCAGGGTGCTTGACGAGTTGCGGTAAAAGGTGCACGATAGCGCTGTGACGGTGCAAAGGGGAGTTGCTTTGCGCCGATTGCAGCAACACGGTCAAGGCTTCTTGGCGCACCGCCTTATCGTCACTTGAAAGCGCTTGAATGAAACCCTCTAAGGCGGCGGCGTTTTGGGCGTCTTCCACCAACCACCGCAAGTTGCGGATCGCCCGCACTCGCACTTCAAGGTTGGGGTCTCGGCAAAGCGGTAAAATCAGCGGCGCCAGATCCGGTGAGCAGGCTTTGCTGTCGCGCAGAAGCCAGTCTAAAGCGCCTATTTTGGCTTCCGAGGTGTCGCTCTGCAGGAGGCGCTTGATCTGCTCCACGACCAACCGCACCGCTTGCGGGTCAGCGCCTTGCTGTTTGAGTTTGACCTCGTAGTCGGTGCTTTGCTGGGCGGGCAGCGAGAGGGCTAACACCCAAGCCAGCACCAACCCACAACAAATCCAACGCATCCGTCGCATTGCCGACACTCCCTTCACGCACACTTTGTCGGGGGCGCTACATCTGCAACGCTCCATGACCGTTTTCTGGGCACACCGAAACATTCGGCAGCGCAAAAGCACCGCCCTCAAAAAAAGGGCGTGGTCAAGGCGGGGTTTCGTTTCCTCATTGCGCCGACCGTTGTGCGACTGTCGGCGTAAAGACGCGGTAGTCTGCCGGGAACGCCGGGTGCCGCAGCGCCTGCAACGCCGCCTGACGCACTCCGGCGTCTACATCCTTCAACCGCTCCATCAATTTCGTCACTAACCGCACATCTTTTGCCATCCGCGCTGCGACAGCGGCTTTCGTCGCTTTCAGTCGCAGCGTCGTGTCGGGATGGTCTAGGAGCGGCAGCAACGCTTCCGCCAACTCTTGTGCTGCCTGCTGGTCATAGAAGGTGATGAAGTCGTAGTCGTTGCCGACACCACCCCGCAGGTAGAAGTAGCCGAACGCCGTCAGGACGGTCTCTTTGCCCACATCGTCGCACTGTCGCAGCGTTGTCGCCACCGCCCTTGCCAACGGGCGCTCTACCATCTCAACGCGCACCTGCTTAGCGCGCTCTTTGTCTTCGTCCAAATGCACGACCCGCAGCCAGTTGTTGAAAAACTGCACCGTGTTCTCATCCAAGATGTTGTGCAACGCCTGGGCGATGTTCAACCGCACCAACGGTTCGCGCTCCTTTGCCGCCAACTGCAGGAAGGCTCGTTCTATCGTCCGCCGCAGGGCGTAATCCGTCGTCCGATACCACCACCGCCACAGCGATTGCAAGGCATGGACGCGCACCAATGGGTCATCGTCCTGCGTCAGGGTGCACAAGCGTTCGGCGATGTCCTTGCGGTCAACGAGGTGGTAGAAGTAGCGCAAGAAAACCCGCGTCGCGCCCCGGCGCACACGCGGGTCATCGCTGCTGAGGGCTGCCTTTATCCGCTCAACGCCGATGCCGTTGTTTGCCAGTTGCCGCAGCGCCCACGCCGCTGACCGCCACACCATCTTGGCGTCATCCGTTAGCAACCCTATCAGCGGCTCAACGGCTTCGTCCAACCCGTCCTTGACCACCGTGTCACACGCCATCTGCCCGATGGCGGCAGCCGCTTTTTGGCGGATGAGCGGGTCATCATGTTTCAACAGCGGCAACACGGTGCGCACGATGCGTCCGTTCAGCGGCGCCCACAGCCCGTCCAGCCAATCCAACAGTTCGGTGTAAGTGAGCCTGTCCATTTGTGGCGGCGTCACTTGCTTCGCCTGCGCCAACTCCTTCGTCCGTGACCATTCGCCAGGGAACAAGTGGCTGAGCAAAATCAGCGCCCATTTCGTCTCCAAGTAGGGCGTGAAGAACAGTTCGCCCTTTTGGTCCAACCACGCCCCGAACTCTTTTTGCTCTGTCAGGATCCATCGCACCGCTTTTGCCAACCGGGGGTCATTGAGGATGTCTGACGGCTTTTGGATGTCGCCCAGATGCTCCAGCGCCATCGCCAGCACATAGACAGTCTCGGCGGTGAAGAACACTAAGGACGGGTCGCTCTTTTTCACCTTCTCCGCCAACTCCCATGCCGGGAAGTAATGGGCGTTGCTGAGATATTCAGCGGTCAGCCACCCTCCGTCGTCCTGCTGGCGGCGCAGCAACTCCTGCACATTCGCCTCAATCAGGTCGTCCCAGTCACGACGCAATCGGTCCACATAGCCGAAGCGTGGGTCGCTCATGTAAAGCGCCCACTTGGTCTGCTCCACAATGTCTTCGGTGTCCTTGAGGCGTCCTGTGCGAATGAGGCTTTCCAAATGCTGTGCGGCTTTCAGCCACTTTTCGTCACCCGTGCGCTTGTAGGCTTCCACAAAGCACACCCAACTGTCGCAGGCGACTCGGAAGTCGCTGATGGGGCGGTTGCCGTCGTGTTCAAAGTTACGCTTGGGGTTGCCGTCGTAGCCGACCTGCGGCAATTTGTCCCGACCCCGATAGACCAACAGCGGGAAACCGCCTGCTTTGGCGGGGAAGTTCGTCTTGCGCCCGCTGAAGTAGTTCTCGTAGAGGACAATCATGTGCCCTAACCGTGAAACGCCGTTGGCAGGCGCCAGATCAAACCGCGTCCAATAGGCGCCCTCGTGCCCGTAAAAAGGCGCCATCGCGTTGTAGAGTTTGTCCATCATCCACTTGAACTGGCTGCGATTGGCGATGGGGTAACCCTGCTTGACGGCGCTTAAGACGCTGAACATCGTAAAGTGCCCCGGATGGCAAGTCAGGCAGCGTTCCGTCTCGTCCGTCTGGTTTTCCGCGCGCACCCGAATGCCGCCTTTGCGGGGCGTGTTGTGGAAGAAGCTATCGCCGCCATCCACCATGTAACGCATCGCGACGGCGATGGCTTTGCGGGCGGCAGCGGCAATTTGCTCCGGCGTCGCCTTGCCCATCTGCTCGGGTTTCAGGTAAGGCGGGACATCGTAGATGGCGGTGCGCAAGGTGTAGACGGGATGGTTGGGGCGAACGGCAAGGTAGTAGCGTCCGGGTGTCAGGACGCGAGTGACGAACTTCCAAGCCAGCAACTCATCGCCTTGGTCGTCATGGCGCACCTCCGTCGGGTCTTTGCCTTGCGTGTATTCCACCAGTCGCGTCTTGCCGTCCGGGGTTTGCTCCTGCTTGAAGAGTTTCAGCGTCGTGATGACATCGCGATCTAAAAGGTCCACCTCAAAGAAGACGAGTTTGGGTTCGCCCCGCCACTCAAAGGTGAACCAATCCCAGCCGTTTTTGCCCTCATCGGTGTTATAGAGGTAGTCCACATCGTCGCCCGTGCCGTAAACGGGTTTGCCGATTTCCATCGGGTTGGCGTCTTCGGGGGTATCGTTAGGTTCGCGCTCGATGCGGGTCATCTCTTCAGGGCGCAAGTTCAGTCGCAAAAGTTGAACCGAAACTTGCGCGGCGCCCTTCAGTTCGCCGTCCAGCGCCTTCAGTTCCAAGTAATGGTCGCCAGCGGCTTTAGGCTGGAAATGGACGAACAGCGAGGGGTCACCCCACCACAGGCGCTTGGAGAGCAAGATACGGTCGTTGGGGCGAAAAAGGGCGAGATGCACCGCGCCCCTAACGGGGCGAAAGTTTTGGGGCTCCATATTGAAGACGCTGGGTGAAGCGACGAAAGTTTCTCCGTGGCTGCCTTTCAGGACGGACGGGTTACACACCGTCACCGAGAGGCTGTAGATGGCAGCAGGGGAAAGAGCGGGCAAGCGCACCTGAAGGGCTCCGCCGGGACGCAAGGAGACGGTGACAGACCGGTTGGGAGGCAGGAGTTCCACGCGGGGAGAAGGGTGCACCATCGCGGCAGAGGTCATCGCGATGACGAAAGCCCACACGCCCGTCGTCCGTTGAGAGTTTGACCGCATCGTTGCGGCACCTCCCGCAGCGCGATGTCTTACCGCACCAATTTTTGCGCCGGTGACCGCTTCTGTTAAGCCCTCAACGGTCATCGCCGGCGACGGCAAAATTTTCCCGTCCTTCCTGCCCCCGTAGCTCAAGTGGACAGAGCGCTGGCCTCCTAAGCCGGAGATCCCCGTTCAAATCGGGGCGGGGGCATTTGGCGCTGGGGCGTCCTGCGGCAAAAAGGCGGGCAGCGCTGCCAGCAAGTCTTCTAATAGCCGCAGCAGTTGCGGTTGCGCCAACTCTGTCCACTCAATCAAAAAGCGGTCGCGTTCGTAGCGGACGCAATGCAACACCTCAGGCGGTTGCGTCTCGCGCAAACGAAGGTAAAAGCGCGTGAGGGCAGCGTTGCTTAAACCCAAATTCACGCCGCACCGCACCGTCACCGTGCGGCGATCGTGCGTGATGGCAATAACTTGCGCCCGATGCGCTCGCACGCGGATGCGCAAGACGCTCAAGATGTTTCGGACAGGTTGAGGCAGTTCGCCGTAGCGGTCACGCAACTCGGCTTCAATTTGCGCGATGTCGTCTTCGCCCTGCACGCCTGCCATCTTGCGATACAGGTAAAGCCGCTGCTCTGAGTCGGGCACATAGGTTTCGGGGATGAACGCCTTGACGGGCAAATCGGCTTCAGGCAACGCCGCTCTTTGTGGCAGCGGTTGCCCTTGCAGTTTGCGCACGGCTTCCGCTAACATGTCCATGTAAAGGTCAAAGCCGACTTCGTTGATGAAGCCGTGTTGCTCGGTGCCGAGCAAGTTGCCTGCGCCGCGGATTTCCAAGTCGCGCAAAGCCAACCGAAAGCCACTGCCCAAATCGGTGAACTCACGGATGGCTTCTAAGCGTTTGCGTGCCGTTTCGCTCAGGCGTTTGGGGTGGTCGTGGAAAAAGTAGGCGTAGGCTTGTCGCTCGCTGCGCCCGACCCGCCCGCGCAACTGGTAAAGTTGTGCCAACCCGAACCGTTCGCAATGCTCCACGATCAGTGTGTTGGCGTTGGGCACATCCAGCCCGTTTTCGACGATGGTCGTGCACACGAGCACATCCCATTTGCCTTCGGCAAACTCCAGCATCACCCGCTCCAGTTCGTCTTCGGGCATTTGTCCATGGGCGACAGTGACCCGCGCTTCGGGGACGAGTCGCTTGACTTTTTCAGCGACATGCTCAATGCCTTGCACGCGGTTGAAGACGTAGAACACTTGCCCACCCCGTTCCAACTCGCGCCGGATGGCAAACCGCACCAACTCCGGGTCGTAAAGGCTTAGGTAAGTGCGGACGGGGCGGCGCCCTTCAGGGGGTGTGTTGACCAAACTTATGTCCAACAACCCGCCCAGCGCCATGTGCAGGGTGCGGGGAATAGGTGTCGCCGTCAAAATCAGCACATCCACACCGACTTGCAACCGCTTGAGCCGCTCCTTCTGCCGCACGCCGAACCGCTGCTCTTCGTCGATGATGAGCAAGCCCAAATCCTTGAACCGCACATCGTCGGACAGCAGTCGGTGCGTGCCGATCACGATGTCAATAGCGCCCGTTCGCAACCCGTTGACGACTTGCTTCTGCTCCTTCGGCGATTGCAAGCGGCTGAGCATCGCAATTTTGACGGGGTAGGGCGCAAGGCGTTGCGTGAAGGTTTGGAGGTGCTGCAACGCCAACACCGTCGTCGGCACGAGCACCGCCACTTGCTTTCCGTCCATGACGGCTTTGAAGGCAGCGCGGATAGCGATTTCCGTTTTCCCAAACCCGACATCGCCGCAGACGAGACGGTTCATCGGCTGAAACGCTTCCATGTCGGCTTTGACCTCTTCAATCGCCCGCAGTTGGTCTTCGGTCTCGACAAAGGGGAAGGCGTCTTCCATCTCGCGTTGCCACGGCGTGTCGGGAGAAAAAGCATGCCCTTCGGCGACTTGGCGCTGGGCGTAAAGTTCCAGCAACTCTTTGGCGACTTGTTCGGCGCTCTCTTGCGCTTTTTGACGCAACCGAAGCCAACGCTTGTTGTTGGACAGGGACGAAAGGGGCGGCTCACCACTGTCAACGGCGACATACTTGCGCACGCGGTCAATCTGATAGACGGGCACATAGAGCCGCTCGCCTTCGGCATATTCAATGACAAGGTAGTCGCTCTCTTTGCCCAACACTTCCTGTCGCACGACGCCGCGATAGATGCCGATGCCGTGATGGACATGGACGACAAAATCGCCCTCGCGCAAATCTGACGGCGATTTGACCGCTGCCGTGCCTTTCCAGCGTTTTTTGCGGGGCTTGTAGGGCGCATTGAACAGTTCGGCGTCCGTGACGGTGACCAGCCGTTCATCGGGCAGGAAAAAGCCCGCGCTCAACGGTGTCGGGACGATGTTGATGCAGTCGGCAATGGGCAAATCGCCTGCGTCCAATCGCACGATAGGCGGCACATCGCCGGGCGGTACATCGCGCAGCCAATCGCTGACGCGTTCGGGGTAACGGGTGGCGACGACGATGGTGCAATGGCGTCGCCGCCATTCGTCCACGCGCGCAAGGAAGCGGCGGACATCGCTCAAAAAGGCTTCAATGCGATGGCAAGCGAGGAGTTGGGTGTTGGCGGACGGGACTGGATCGCGGAGTTCGGCGGTGAAAGTGAGCGAACGGAAATTGCGCAGACGGTTTTTGATGGCGTGGGGCTCAGCGAAATAGGGCTCGTCAGGTGCCTCGCCCTCTCGTCCCTTGTCCCGCGCCCGGTGTTCTGCGTCCCATGCCGCAAACGGCGGTTGAGGTGGGCGCAATAAATCGCCGGTGTCAATGAGTTCGGCGACGAGTTTCCGCCAGCGCTCATCCAACGCCGCTGCGTCGGCGTCCAAGTCGTGCGGTTCCAGCCAAACGACGAGCGTGTCAGCGGGCAAATGGTCCACGAGCGTCGGTAGGGGAGTATGGACGAACGGGCGATACCAATCGCAGCCGTCAAAGTAGCGCCCGTCCAAAAGCCGTTCTAGGTCGTGCTCTACCTGTCGGCGCAATAGCTGCGCCTGCTGCGGTTTCCCTTCCCGTTCCAACCGCTGCACTTCCCGCTCCAGCGCTTCCCGAACGCGCTCCGCAAAATCCCCGTCCTGCATCCCGTGTCCCTTGTCGCCGATGATGAACTCCCGTGCGGGCAAAACCACACAGGTGTGCCACTGCTCCGTTGAGCGCTGCGTTTCAATGTCAAAGGGACGGATGCTTTCCACTTCGTCACCGAACAGTTCAATGCGGACGGGCATGTCGTAGGCAGGCGAAAAGAAGTCCACGATATCACCGCGCACAGCGAATTGTCCCGGCGCTTCCACTTGAGAGGCGCGCTCATAGCCACCAGCGACCAAGTGCGCCACCAATTCGTCCCGCTCAAGCGTCGCTCCGACTTGCACGGTCAAAACGCTGCGTTCGTAAACACTGAGCGGGATGGTCGGCTGGCAAATGGCGGTCGGTGTGGCGACGAGGATGGCGTTACGACGGCGATGCACGGCGTCAACGGCGGCGATGCGGTCGCGCGTGATGGCGATGTCTGTGTCGCCCGAGAGCAAGGCGGGATGGGGCGGGAAGGGGAAAAGGCGGTCGGGTTGAGAAAGCAGCGTTTCCATGTCGGCGACGAAATTGGGCAACCGCTCGGCGGAGGGGATGAGGATGAGCGTCGGACGCTGACGGTCGTGGAGCAGTGCCGCCAAAAGTGCCGCCCATGCAGACAAAAAACCGCCTTGAACTTGCGCCCCTGTCTGCCCTTCGGTGGTCATCAGGCGGCGCAAGCGATGGACGACAGGACTGTCTCTCAGCCAGCAGGTTATGCCGTGCATGGTCGGATGGTCGTCACCGTTCAAAGAAAGCATAACAGTAGCGGGTGGACACTGACAGGGGCACCGTTAACGCTATCAGGGACACGCGCTATAACTTTTAACGCCGCAAGGTGCCGCGGTGGCGGAACTTGGCAGACGCGCTGGCTTGAGGGGCCAGTGGGTTTCACAGACCCGTGCGGGTTCAAATCCCGCCCGCGGCACCAGTTTTTCATACCGACGCAGCCCCCGCTGTTCGCACGCACGGCGCCCGCACCTCAGTGGGTTGACGGCTTCCGAACACTTGACGCACCGCCAATTTCGTTCGGTGGCACAATTAGGAGCACGCCCCAAAAAACCAAGTTTTTTCAGCGACGCCAGTGCAGGTGAACAGGGTAATGGTGCAGCCGAGCAAAAGCGAGTTCGTCAGTTTGGCGCGAAAGGGCAACCTCGTGCCCGTGTGGCGGGACATCCTTGCCGACTTAGAGACACCCGTCTCCGCCTTTTTGAAACTAGCGCAGGGAGATTTCGCGTTCTTATTGGAAAGCGTGGAAGGTGGGGAGCATGTCGCCCGCCACTCCTTCTTGGGCACTCAACCGTTGCTGCTCTTCCGCAGCAAAGGCGACACAGTGCTCATTGAGCGGGGCGGCAGCCTGCAAGTCTACCGGTTGCGACCAGGCGAAGACCCGCTGCATGTGCTCAAACGGACGATGCAGCAATTTCGCTTCGTCGCCGTGCCCGATTTGCCCCGTTTTTGCGGCGGCTTTGTCGGCTATATCGGTTACGACATGGTGCGTTTCTTTGAACGCTTGCCCGACCAGACGGTTGACGACTTGCAACTGCCCGATTGCTATTTGATGCTCGCCGACACGCTCGTCATCTTTGACCACTTAAAACGCAAGATGCGGGTTCTCGTCAATGCGCTCGTGGACGGTGACCCCGCGAAAGCCTACGACGCTGCCGTTGACCGCATTGAGAGCCTCATCCATCGGTTGCGCACGATTTCCATCAACGCTTTCACTGTGCCCCGGCTTGCGTCCCCTGTCTCGCGCCCCGTCATCTCCAACTTCACGCCCGAAGGGTTTTGCGGTGTCGTGGAGCGGGCGAAGGATTACATCGCCGCAGGCGACATCATTCAAGTCGTTTTGTCGCAACGCTTTCAGACGCAGGTGAGTGCCGCACCGTTTGACATCTACCGTGCGCTGCGGTCGGTCAACCCATCGCCCTACATGTTCTGTCTGAGTTTCGGCGACTTGAAGCTCATCGGCAGTTCGCCCGAAATTTTGGTCAGTTGCTTCGGGACAAAGGTCATCACACGCCCGCTGGCAGGCACGCGCCCTCGCGGGCAAACGCCCGAAGAGGACGAAGCGTTAGAACGGGAACTGCTCAACGACCCGAAAGAGCGCGCCGAACATATCATGCTGGTGGACTTGGGGCGCAACGACTTGGGACGGGTCTGCAAAATCGGGACGGTCAGAACGACCGAGTTGATGCGGGTTGAGCGCTACAGCCATGTCATGCACATCTACTCTACCGTTGAAGGCGAGTTGGACACGCGCCGCTACGACGCTTTTGACGCGCTGCGGGCGACTTTCCCCGCAGGCACGGTCACGGGCGCCCCGAAAATCCGAGCGATGGAGATCATTGAAGAACTGGAACCGACCAAACGCGGTCCTTACGCCGGCAGCGTCGGCTACTTCAGTTTCAACGGCAACATGGACATGGCGATCACCATCCGCACCATCGTGTTGAAAGGCGACACAGCGTTCGTGCAGGCAGGTGCAGGCATCGTCGCCGACAGCGTGCCCGAACGGGAGTTTCAGGAAACGGTCAACAAAGCCAAAGCGATGATGGCTGCGATAGAACTGGCAGAAAAGGGCTTGGAGTGAAGGGTGTTTTTGAACGGAACATGTTCAGTCGGTCAAATAGACGACGACGCGGCGGTGCTTCGGTCCGTCAAACTCATAGAAGTAAACGCGTTGGTCGGGGTCCATGACCAATTGCCCGTCTTTGACGATGAGCACCTCCGTCGGTGCGACAAGCGCTGCCTTGGTGTAGTGAGGGGATTGTTTGTCCGGGTTTATGTTGTCCAACATCTCGTCCAGTTTGGGACGGTCGGCGACATCCACCTCACGGTGGATGCTGACCGCCGCCGAAGTGTGCGGCACATATACGCACACAAAGCCGTCGGTGATGCCGAGTTCATTGACCAACGCCTGCACCTTCTGGGTGATGTCAATCAGTTGCTCGTGTTCAGTGGTCTGGATAGCGATCTCACGGACAAACCCCATCGCGCAGTCACGACCTCCTTGCCTAATGCGCTGAAGGCGCGGCAGCAAGTTTAACGCAGCCGCACAAGCGTTTGATTACCCTTTCACTACGGCGGTGCGATAATTGAAGTGGCGACAAGGAGTGACAAAGACATGTCAGAGTTGCGGAAAGACCCCATCGTGCAGCGATGGGTCATTATCGCCGCGGAGCGTGGACATCGTCCGTCGGATTTCCACACGGACGCTCCGGTTGTGGAAGTCAGCCCCAGAGCGTGCCCGTTATGCCCTGGCAATGAAGACCGCACCCCGCCGGAAGTGTTCGCCGTTCGCCCTGACGGTTCCCGTCCTGACACTGTCGGTTGGTTGGTGCGGGTCGTGCCCAACAAGTTTCCCGCTGTCAGTCAGGACGGTGATTTGCGTCGGCGCGGTTTGGGCTTATTTGATTTGATGAACGGCGTCGGAGTGCATGAGGTCGTCATTGAAACGCCTGACCATACCTGCGATTGGGACACTTTGCCCACGCAGCATTTGACATTGGTTTTTCAGACCTACCAAGCCCGTTTACGGGCGTTGTGCCGCGACGAACGGTTTCGTTACATCCTCGTCTTTCGCAATTACGGCGTGCAAGCCGGTGCGTCCCTGTCGCACCCGCACTCACAGGTGATCGCCCTGCCGATCGTCCCTCAGTTGCCCAAGGAGGAATTGAACACCGCCCGCCAATACTACTTGAGCAAGGAGCGGTGTATCTTCTGCGACCTCATCTTTCAAGAGCAGGAGTTGCAAAAGCGGGTCGTCTGTGAAAGCGACCACATCGTTGCCCTTTCGCCCTTCGCCGCTCGGTTCCCCTACGAGGTGCATCTGTTCCCGAAGCAGCACAGCCACGATTTTGCCGGCGCCGACGACACTGTATTGACAGATTTGGCGAAAACGGTGCATCGGTTGCTGCGAGCGGTGAAGCGGTTGATGGGCAATCCGGCTTACAACTTCGTCCTGCACACAGCGCCCAACCCGGTGCCGCGTCCGGGGCGCCCCGATTTTTGGGGCACGCTGCCCCATGACTACCATTGGCACTTGGAGTTCATCCCGCGTTTGACGCGGGTCGCCGGTTTTGAATGGGGCACAGGGTTTTACATCAACCCCGTCGCGCCGGAAGCCGCTGCGGAAACGCTGCGCAATGTCCTCGCCGAAATCGTGGAAGAAAGGGTTTTGGACGCACCGAGGTGACAAACTGATGGCTACGCAAATGCAGCACGATGCCGCATCAATAGCAGCGCGTGCGACGGACAAGTGGCTGAACGCGCTCTGTGCCGACGACAGCGTCAAGGTGTTGCGGGTGCGTTGGGAGACGATGCGGTCTGCGCTGCAGCAAGTTATTGAAACGCTGTTGGACACACTCGCAGACGATGGCTGGCAGCAAGCCGTCTATCAGCCGTTAAAAACTTTGCAGTTTTTGGCAGACCAACTCAATCTGCCGTTACCGGAAACGCTCACCGCCTTTTTGCGGTTACGCCCCGTTCTGGTTGAAGCGTTGACGGAACGGTTGGGCGATGCGCAATCCGCCCGCGACCGCGTGACCGCCGTGTGGGACGAGGGCATCGTCCGCTTGGTCACGGCGCGGCAGCACCTGAGTCAAATCGCCTTGGAAGCTGCCCACCGCAAATACTTGGCGTTGTTTGAACAAGCATCGGACGCTTTCTTGCTCATCCGCATGGACGAGAAGGGCACCATCGTGGAAGCCAACGAGGCAGCCGCCAAGTTGACCGGCTACGACCGCGCGGCGTTGATCGGCGCATCGGCGCTGACCCTTGCCCCTGACGACGACCGCCTGACCTACGCCCGCGCCTTGCAAAGGCTGCGGCGGGACGGGCAAGTGCGGCTGCCGTCCGTCCCGCTGCTGCGGCGCGACGGGACTCGCGTTCAGGTGGACTTAAGCGGCTCGCTTTTGCGGTTCAACGGTGAAACTTATGCCCTCTGTGCCGCCCGCAACATCACCGAGCAAGCGAAGATGCAGGAGGAACTGGAACGGGTGATCGCGGAGCGAACGCAGGAGTTGCAAGCGGCGTTGGAGCGGGAGCGGCACCGGGCGGCGCAACTGGCGGTCCTCGCTGACATCGCCGCCCACGCGTTGGTGGCGACGGATTTGGCAGCCTTGTATCAAGCGGCGGTCAACGCGGTGCACCGCTACCTTCACCTTTACAATGCAGCGGTGTTTGTCGTGGACGCCGAGCGGGGCGAATTGGAGTTGGCGGCGTGTCGTGGGGCTTACGAAACGGTATGGACAAGGGGACACCGACAACGGATAGAGACCGGCGTGTTGGGTTGGGTTGCCCGCACCGGTGACCCCGTCGTTGTCAACGAGGTGAGCCAAGACCCCCGCTACTTCCGTGCAACCCCTCAGGAAGCGGCGACGCAAGCGGAACTGGTTGTCCCCATCAAAGTGGAAGGTGTCGTCATCGGCGTCGTTGACCTGCAGTCGGACCGCCCTAACGACTTTGACGACGACGACCTGCACATGGCGCAAGCGGTCGCTGACCAATTGGCACACGCTGTGCAAGCCTTGCAAAACTTCCAGCGGGTGCGCCTGCTGCAAGAGTTGAACGAGCAAATTGTCCGCAGCCTGCCCGACGCTGTCGCGTTGCTGAACGAACGGGGCGAAGTTATCGCCGCAAACGACCTGTTTTGTCAAGGTCTGTGCGCCCAGCCGTCGGAGCGGGCTTTAGGGCGTTTGTGGCACGAAGTGCTGCCAAGCGATTTCCTGCACGCTTGCACGGCTAGCGGTGTGAACTTAGCGGCAGCCATAGACGCTGCGTTGAAGCGGGGTGAGCCCGCATTTTTCGCGGAGATTCCGCACCGCGATACATGGTGGGACTTGCGGGTGATCCCTGCGCACAGCGGGCAATCGTGTCGGGTCACGCTTTACTTGCGGGACGCATCGCTGCGCGTTCGGCGCATCTACCAACTGGAAACGCTGTTAGCCATCGGGCAAGCGATGGAGAGCACGATTGACCTGCACCCGCTCCTGCACGCCATCTTGACGGCAGCGACGGCGGGACCGGGGTTGGGTTTCAACCGTGCCATTTTGTTCCTCGTAGACAAGGAAGCGCAAATGTTGCGCGTTGCGATGGCGGTCGGTGCGTTGACCGCTGAAGAGGCTTACGCCACTTGGGCGCGTTTGGCGGCGGAGCGCAAAACGCTCTGGGATTTTTTGCGAGAATACCCAGGCGATACCGCTGTCCGTCAAGCGCCGTTGATGCAGCGCGTCCATGACCTCGTCGTTCGGTTGGACGAGGACAATCTGCTCACGCTTTGTCTGCGTCGGCATGAGCCGTTGCGTATCGCCAATCCCCGCGGCGAACTGCGCTTACCTGAACGATTGCGGCAAGTCCTCAGCGACAGCGACGCTATCTGTGTCCCGCTAGTTGCCCAGGAGGAACCGTTGGGACTGATCGTCGCCGACAACGCTTTCAGTCGCCATCCCATCACCGAAGAGGCGGAACGGTTGTTGCGATTGTTTGCTTCGTCGGCGAGCATCGCGTTGCGCAACGCCCAACTGATCGCGCAATTGAAAGACGCACTGCGGCGTGAACAAGCGATGCGGGAGCAATTGGTGCATTCGGAACGATTGGCTGCCATCGGGGAATTAGCGGCGAAAGTTGCCCACGATTTGCGGTCGCCGTTGGTGACGATCGGCGGTTACGCCCGCCAACTGGAACGCCATCCGAGCGACCCTGAACGGGTGATGCGCAACGCCCAAATCATCGTGGACGAAGTGGAACGGTTGGAACGGCAATTGCGCGACTTGCTGGATTTTGCCAAGCCGTCGCCGCCAAAACCGCAACGCTGTGCCCTGACGGAACTCGTGCAGCGGCTCGTGGAAGTGCACCGCCCCAGCATGGAGGCGGGGCGGGTGCGAGTGGTCGCGGAGCTTTCCGACGACCCTTGTTGGGTTTTGGCAGATGAGATGCAAATAGAACGGTTGCTGATGAACTTATGGCGCAACGCGGTGGAAGCTATGCCCGACGGCGGTGTCTTGACCGTGAAAGTCTGGCGGGACGGAGCGCAAGTGCGGTTGCGCATCAAGGATACCGGCGTCGGTATCTCCCCTGAGGCTTTGCCGCATATTTTCAAGCCCTTTTATACGACCAAGCACGGCGGCACCGGGTTGGGCTTGGCCATCGCGCAAAAGATCGTCGCCGAGCACAGCGGCACTTTGGAAATCCACAGCGAGGTGGGCGTCGGCACGACGGTGGATATTGCGCTGCCTGCCGCGCCGGCGTAAAGGGCGTCAGGGTTTTACCTGATGACAACTGGCGCCAGGTGGCGCCATCATGAAAGAGAGCGAGGCGTCACGGCGCCTTGGAGGTGAGCCACGATGCCGAAGGCGCGCATCTTGGTCGTTGAGGATGAAGCCGCACAGCGACAATTGTATTGCGAGGAGTTGACGGCGGCGGGGTATGAGGCTATCGGTGCCCAGAGCGCAGAAGAAGCCGAGGAAACGCTCAGCCGTGAACGCGTGGACTTGGTCGTGCTGGACTTGAATATGCCAGGCGTTTCCGGATTGGAGTTACTGCCGCGCATTCACGAACTGCATCCGGGCTTACCCATCATCATCCACACCGCCTACGGCAGTTACCGTGACGATTTTTTGAGTTGGCTGGCAGATGTTTTTTTGGTCAAATCGCCCGACACGGGCAACTTGGTAGAAGCCGTTGAGGAGTTGTTGTCGCGCCAACGCGGGGTGGCGTCAGGGGCGTGAAACGGCAAGACCCGATGGAACGGACTTTGGCGATGGTGCTGGCAGGTGGGTTGGGAGAGCGGCTCTACCCCTTGACGAAGGCGAAAGCCAAGCCCGCTGTCCCTTTCGGCGCCGTCTACCGCATCATTGATTTCACGCTATCTAACTGTTTACACTCGGATGTTCGGCGCATTTTTGTCTTGACGCAGCACAAATCGCTGCCTTTAGACCGTCACCTGCGGTTGGGCTGGGCTGGACTGTTCCGCACCGAACTGGGCGAGTTTTTGGAAACCGTCCCGCCCCAACAGCGCATCGTCCGCGAATGGTATCGCGGCACCGCTGACGCCGTCTTCCAAAACATTGACCTGTTGTCCCACGAGCGCCCGCAATTCGTGCTGGTGCTGTCGGGCGACCATGTTTACCGCATGGACTACCGGGCGATGTTGGATTTCCACCTGACAAAAGGTGCGGAAATGACGATCGCTTGCACGACGGTGCCTCGCGCCGAAGCCCACCGCTTCGGCGTCATGGAAGTAGACAGGACCGACCGTATCGTCGGCTTTGAAGAAAAACCCAGCCAACCCAAACCGTCGCCCGATGACCCTGACCAATCGCTCGTCTCCATGGGCATCTACCTGTTCAACACCGAGACGCTGGTGCGGGCAGTTATCCGCGATGCCAAGCGCAAAGACAGCGCCCACGACTTCGGCAAAAATGTCGTGCCCGATTTGTTGCGCAACGGCGCGCGGTTGTTCGCTTTCAACATCCGTCGTGAACTGGCGCCGCTGTTTCACTATTGGCGGGATATCGGCACGCTGGACAGTTACTACGCTGCCCACATGGAGTTGTTACAGCCCGAGCCACCTTTGTCGTTGCACGATGAGGCATGGGCAATTCGCACTTACTTGCCGCTGTTACCGCCAGCCGTTTTGCAAGGGCACACCCGCATCCATAGCACCCTGTTGGCGCCTGGTTGCGTCGTGGGCGACGGTGCCGTCGTGGCAAACAGCGTGCTGGGTTACGGCGTCCACATCGGTGCGGGCGCAAGGGTCGTCAACTGCGTGTTGTTGCCCGGCGTGAAAGTCGGCACGGGCGCCCATCTGGAGCGCACCATCGTGGACGAAGAGGTGGAAATCCCGCCTGACGAACGCATCGGTGTTGATCCTGCCGCTGACCAACGCCGCTTCGTCGTCAGCCCTGAAGGCGTCGTCGTCGTCCCGACAGGTGTCGTCTTTCCGACCACTGCGTGAGGGCGACCGCACGAGATACCGTGACGCATAATTTGCGGCGGTGACCGACGATGCCACTGGCGACGATTGAGCAAGCCCTTGAGGAGCTGCGCAAAGGCAATTTCGTCATCGTCGTGGACGACGAAGACCGCGAGAACGAAGGCGACTTGGTGCTGGCAGCGGAAAAGGTGACGCCCGACGCCATCAACTTTATGACCAAGCACGGGCGCGGGCTGGTCTGTGTCGCGTTGACGGGCGAACGATTGGACGAATTACACATCCCGTTGCTACCCACCGACAACACTTCGCCTTTTGGGTCGCCCTTTGGGATGCCCGTGGATGCCCACCCGCGCTTTGGCGTGACGACTGGCATCTCGGCGCATGACCGCGCCATCACCGTCAAGGTGCTCATTGACCCTAACACGAAACCGACGGACTTGACCCGCCCTGGGCATGTTTTCCCCTTGCGGGCGAAAGAGGGCGGGGTGTTGCGTCGCGCTGGGCACACGGAAGCCGCCGTGGACTTATGCCGGCTGGCGGGGTTGTATCCCGCCGCCGTCATCTGCGAAATTTTGCGCGACGATGGGACAATGGCGCGGCTGCCCGATTTGGAACGGTTTGCCGAGCAGCATGGCTTTGTTATCGTTACCGTCGCCGACTTGATCGCCTACCGGTTGCAGCATGAGCAATTTGTGCGCCGGGCAGCGACGGCGCGCTACCCGACACCCTTTGGGGAGTTTCGGCTCATCGCTTACGAAAGCCTGTTGGATGGGGCGGCGTTTTTGGCGCTGGTGATGGGCGAAGTTGACCCCAACGAACCCATTTTGGTCCGGGTGCACTCAGCCTGCCTGACAGGCGACGCGCTTTTTTCGTTGCGGTGTGATTGCGGCAACCAGCTGCGGTTGGCGATGGAGAAAATCGCCGCCGAAGGGCGGGGCGTGTTGCTCTACATCCCCCACCACGAAGGGCGGGGCATCGGGTTGCTTAACAAACTGAAGGCTTACGAGTTGCAGGACGCCGGTATGGACACCGTTGACGCCAACTTGAAACTGGGGCACCCAATGGACGCCCGCGATTACGGTTTGGGTGCGCAAGTTTTGCGGGATTTGGGCGTCCGCAAGATGCGTCTGATGACGAACAACCCGACGAAACGGGCAGGGCTTTCTGGCTACGGGCTGGAAATCGTGGAGCGTATCCCGCTGGTCGCCGAACCGCAAAGTGAATTTGCCCGCCGTTACTTGGAGACCAAGCGGGACAAAATGGGGCACCTGATTGAATTGTGACTGCATCGGCAGTGCCTTGAAGGGCGCGGCTCCTGACGCGCCGTTAATGTTTGCGTGTCATTTTTCGGCGGCTCAGGAGAGCCGCCCTCCGACCAAACCCCATGCAAACAAACATCGCGCAAGGCGCCCCGAAAAGGCGGCGGTTAGGCAACACTAAACGGGCTAAGCGTGTCGTCACCTTTGCCCTTGCAGCGCCCATTTTATTCGGTCTACGACCTGCGGCAGGGGCTCACGCCATTGCTCACTTTGGCGCATGTCTCGCACGGTGACGGTGTTTTCCCGCACCTCTTCATCGCCGACGATGAGCACGAACCGGGCGCCCAACTTGTCGGCGAACCGCATCTGTGCTTTTAAACTGCGCCCCAAAAAGTCGGTATCGGCGCGAACGCCCGCCTGCCGCAAAGCGAACAGCAAGGCGATGGCGGTCCCACGCGCTTCAGGCGCTGCGACGGCGACGAAGGCGTCTATGACGGGCTCAGAGGGCAAGGTGCGCCCGTTGGCGTAGCGGGCTAACAGGGTGCGTTCTACGCCACAACCGAACCCGACGCCGGGGGTCGGTTCACCTCCCAACGCCGCGATGAGCCCGTCGTAACGCCCCCCTGCTAACACTGTACTTTGCGCGCCCAAATCAGGGTGCACAAACTCAAACACCGTCCGCGTGTAGTAGTCCAAACCCCGTACCAACCGCCCGTTGAGGGCGTAAGCGATGCCCAGTTTATCCAGCCAGCGGCGCACTTGGTCAAAGTGGGTGCGACAGTCGGCGCAAAGGTAGTCCAATGTGACGGGCGCTTGGGCGACGATGGCTTGACATCGCTCCTCTTTGCAGTCCAAAACCCGCAGCGGATTTTGCGTCATCCGCCGCTGGCAATCGGTGCACAGGGCACTTTCATGGTCGCGTAAAAAGGCGAAAAGTGCTTCGCGGTAACGCGGACGGCAGTCGGGGTTGAGGCAGCCGATGGAGTTCAGCTGGACGGTGAACCTGTCAGCGCCGACTTGCGTGAGGAAGGCGGTGCCCAACGCGATGACTTCCGCATCCAACGCAGGGTCGGACGAACCGATGGCTTCCACGCCGCATTGATGGTGCTGGCGCAACCGTCCCGCTTGCGGGCGCTCGTAGCGGAAAATCGGTGCGATGTAGAACACCTTGACCAGCGGCGTTTGCTGCAGCAAGCCGTGCTCTAAGACGGCGCGGGCGACGGGCGCTGTCCCTTCAGGGCGCAACACCCACCGCTCGTCTGCGCTGGCGGGATGGCGCACCCCGTAGGGCAAGACGGCGAACATCTGTTTTTGCACGATGTCCGAAGTTACCCCTGCCGTCCGCTCAAACAAGCCGATGTCCTCAAAAGTCGGCGTGCGGATTTCGCGGTAACCGTAACAGGCGCACAGTGCCCGAAAAGTCTCTTCCACGAACCGCCACGCGGCGATCTCGTCAGGCAAAATGTCCTTTGTCCCGCGCGGGGCTTTAAACTTCGTCGCCATCCATGGGTCACCTCAGTTCAGCCGCAGGGGCGCGACCGGTTTGCGATCCGACCGCTGCGCTGCCCTTGAAAAAGGGCTGTCTGCCGACGCGCTCGGGTTACTCAACGGGCGGATACTCGGACGGGACAGCGACGGGGTTGCCCTGTTCGTCCGTCAATTGCACCCGCACCCTGTTGCGGTCAGTGTCGTAGGCGTAAAGGGTGTCGGCATCTTCATCCCAGGTCGTGCGGTGCGTGCCGTCGCAATAGGGCTTGTTGTGGGACAAGCCGCAGGCACAGATAGCGATCGTCTTGCCCTCCACCTGAATGGTGTAGGGGCGGTTGCGGTCATGTCGCACCAAGCGCGCCATCTTCGTCCGCCTCCTTTTGCCGAAATTGAGTTAAACGCCGACCGTCAAAGGCGCAACCGGTTGCGCCCCTACTGATTAGGTCGGCGCTGCGCCGGTTCGGGCGTCACCGTCAGCGTCACCCGTCGCCCGTCCCGCAGGACGACAAAGGGGACAGGCTTGTGCGGCTCCAACTCCGCTAAAATGGCGGTGTAGTCGTAGATGTTGCGAACTTTTTTGCCCACCACTTCTACGATGATGTCACCCGCCTTCAACCCTGCCCTTTCCGCTGGGCTGTTGGGGCGAACGCTCAACAACTTGACGCCTCCACCCTCCCATCCGTAATCAGGCACGACGCCCGTGCTAACGCGGGCGCCCGCGATGAGCGGTTGCTCCGATCCCGTTGAGCGTTGGAAGGGCGGGCGTTCGGGCAAGCCGGCGATGCGCTCAACGAGGACAGATACCATCTTCAGCAGCCGCTCCATGCCCTCGTAGTTGAGCGTGTCCCATCGGTCGCTGGGACGGTGATAGTTTTCGTGCATGCCCGTGAAAAAGAACAGCACAGGAACGCCGCGGTTGTAAAAGGCGAAGTGGTCACTGGCGCCAAAGATGCCGGGCGAATCGCGCAGGGTGAAACCGAAAGCGTTATTGACCTCTTCCACCAACTTCGCCCAAACAGGCGAACTGTCGCGTCCCAGCAAATAAAGCGTGTTGTCGCGCAACCGCCCAATCATGTCCAAGTTGACCATCGCCACGATGCGCTCCAACGGGACGGTCGGATGGCTGACAAAATGCAGCGAACCAATCAAGCCGCGCTCTTCTGCGCCGAAGGCGATAAACAGCACGCTGCGTTGCAGCCGGTGGCGGTGAGCGGCGAAATATTGCGCCAGTTCCAGCAGCCCTGCCGTGCCTGACGCGTTATCGTCGGCGCCGTAAAAGATGCGCTGCTGCCCGTTTTCGTCCGCACCGACGCCCAAATGGTCGTAATGCGCGCCGACGACGACCACTTCATTTTTGCGTTGTGGGTTGTGTCCCTCCACTAAACCCAACACATTGGCGTCTTCTAACCGCTCGCGCACCAAGTGGACCTGCAGCCGCACTTTGGCGTTGGGGATAGCGAACGAGCGGGGTTTGCGGGTTTCGTCAATTTGCTTTTGCACCTCTGCCAACGGCAGCAGCGTCTCGGCAAAGGTGCGTTTGACCGTAACGGCGAGAATGCCCGCGTCCGCTGTGATCGGTTCGTTCCAAAACGGCACGGGTGCGTCGTCAAAAGGGCTGTGCGGACCTGCGACCAAGACGATGGCGTGCGCCCCTTTCTCGCGGGCGACCCGCAACTTGGTGGGGAACATCGCCTCTTGCAGCAACGCGGTGTCGTTGGCGGGCATACCTCGCAGCGCCAACACGATTTTGCCTCGCACATCCACGCCCGCATAGTCGTCGTAACCTTTGTCAGGCGCGCTGATGCCGTAGCCGACGAACACCAGTTCGCCTTCAGATTCCCCGTTCGCAGACAGCGCCAAAGGCAGAAACTCCTTTTCGGGCGCGAAGGTTTTCGTTGTCCCATCGGGGAGCGTCAGGGTCAGGGCATTGCCATCGCCCAGCCGTAAGCGTCCTGTGAAGGTAAAGCGTTGGAAGTAGGTGCCGTCTTCGCCCATCGGTTTCAAGCCCCACTGAGCGAACAGTGCGGCAATGTATTCGCGGGCTTTGCGCGCCCCCTCGGTGCCCCCGCCGCGCCCTTGCAGTTCGTCCGATGCCAGATAACGCACATGCTCGCGCAACTCTGCGGCTGTGATAGCGGTTGTGGCGACGGTCTTGTAAGACGCCAAATCGCCGACGACGCGCGACAGCAACGCCAGCAAAACGGCGAAGACAACACCCCATCGCCCGCGCATCTTCGTCACCTCGTTGGAACAGCAGCGGTTACAGTGGTGCCGCAACGGCAGCGCCTTGGGGCACAGCGGCGCCCTCGTTGCCTAGATGCCCCATTCGGCGAAATAAGCCAGTTGTTTGGTGGCTTCCTCGTTTTCAGGGTCAATTTCCAGCACCTTCTCAAACTCTGCTTTGGCTTCTTCATACATGCCCAGCATCGTCAGCGTCTTGGCGAGATGCAGGCGATAGGAGATATTGGCGGGAGCCAACTCGACCGCCTTGCGCAACTCTTCCACGCTTTCATCAAAGCGCCCGCCGTGAAAGCAATAGACCAAACCCAAACCGCAGTGGGCGGCGGCGTTGTCGGGTTGCTGTTGCAAAATCTGCAGGTAAAGTTGCTCCGCCTCGTCGTAATGTCCGTCGTAACGCAAGGCATCGGCTTTCGCCAACAGTTCGTCCAACGAGACTTGGTTTTCCATCATCGCCATCATCCCCTTGCGCTGGGCGCCCGTCACACCCCCAGCAGCCATTGGCGGGCGTTGGTTTCCAGCACCATCGCACGCTGGCGTTCGGTCAATTCGGCTTCGTAAACGATACCGAGTCCGCAAGCGGGATGGAAGCGGGTCATGCCACTGCCGAACAACACGCGCCGTTCGCCCAACAACGCGATGGCTTGTTCGGCGATGCCGCGCTCCGTGAGCAGTCCGGACACGACCACAGCAATGTTAGCGACCTCTGCCACGATTTTCAATGCCGCCCACCAATCGCAGCCTTGCAAGGGCACCATGACGAACCGAACGCCTGCGAAGGCTTTCGTCAGGGCGACCAAGCCTTGCGCGTCTTCTGCCGTTTCAGCGAAGGCGACGAAGGGCACATCGTAGCGCCGCGCCATCTTGACCAATTCCACCGTGCGCCACGATGACAGGGCATACGCCAAACTGGGCGGCGGCAAGACGATGCCGACGAAGTGCGCTTGCCCCAAGTAGCGCTTCATGTCTTCCGCCGATTCCTCGGGATGGTTGGGGTTGACGACGACATAGCCCTTCAACCGTTGGTGCTGACGCACCAGTTCGGCGATTTTGCGGTTGCCCAACTGTAAGTCGCCCCGCAGCGCTTCCGCCGAGGCGATGCACACCGTCGTCATCCCGTAACGGTCAGCGTAACGCGCGATCGCTTCTATTTCGTCGCCGTCGCGATGATAGAGCGTCCACCAGCCCAGTTCGGCGTAGGCGTCCACGATGGGCATCGTTTCATCCCCTCACGCTTGAACGATGCGGCGCAAATTGTCCACTAACACTTTTCGCTTGTCGTCGTCCGAGAGCGCAGAATGCAACAGCGGTAGCAGCGCGCTGGCGAAGTAGTGCAAGGGCGCGCCGCTGCCAAAGACCAACCGTTCCGCTCCGACCTCAGCGGCGACCATTTCGTAACCGTCAGGGTGCGTCAGACGGCTCGTTTCCAGATACAGGTTGGGGCAACTTTTGAGGGCCCACAGCGCCTCGCTCAGATTGCCCTCATGCACGCCGACCAACACGATGGGCACGCTCAATTTGTCCGCCAACTCTGCCAAGTCGCTGACCCAGCCGACGACGGGGCAATCCACCAGAAAGGGGACACCTTTCTCATTGAGCCATTCGGTCAGGGCGCGGAAAGGAGCAATGCGCGGTTGCCAACCTTGCCATTGGGGGAAAAAGCGGAACAGCCGAAACCCCTGCTGGCGGCGCCGCTCCGCCTCCTCCACCATGCCCCGAAAATACAGCGGGTTGAGCGTGGCGACGGGCAACAACACCCCACCGCTTTCGTGGGCGGTTTGCACCGCTAAATCGTTGCCCGTGCTGGGGTCGTAAAAGACCGCCGTCGTGTGGACGAACAACGCCCGCGCCACACCGTAGCGCTGCATCACGCGGCGCAACAGTGCCGGGCTCAGGTCAATGGCTTGGCGCGGGTAAAACCCGACCCAAGTGTTGCAATCCACAATCGGCAAACCGGTTGCCGCCGCCAACCGCACCACCTCCATCGCTCAAAGGGAGTGCCCCCGACCCATCCCGTCACGCCGCAACGGGCGCCCCGACCTCGCGCAGCAGTGCCTTCAATCTTGTCAAGCATTCGCGGCTGGCGACATCGCCCATGTAGGAGAACTGCTCACCTTTGGGCATCTGCACTAAGTCTTCGGGCAGTTGAGTCACGGGGCGCCAATGTGTTTCCAGCGACAAATAGCCATCGTAACCGTTTTGCACCAACGCCCGCAACTGGTTGCGATAGTCCACTGCGCCGTCCCCGATGGGTGTCGGCTCAAACCGCTCTTCGGCAGCGTTCCATTTGCCGTCCTTGATGTGGATGTGGGCGATCCATGCCTTGACCGTCTCGTAGCCGTCAGGGTAGGGCACCTCGCGGTCGGGGTCAAAGACATCGTTGCCGGGGTCCCAAACGGCTTTCACCTGCGGGTGCTGGAGACGGGTCAACACTGCCACGACCTTGCGGGCGTTGGTCGCCATCGTCGTCGGCTCGTTTTCTACGCCCAGTATCAATCCCGTCCCTTCCACCACGCAGGCGGCGGCGTGCAGCTTTTCTGCGATGGCGTCCCACGAGGGGTAAGGCGGCTTGCGCCAAAAGGTGAAAATGCGCACCAACGGTGCCCCCAATTCGTGCGCGATGTCCACGCATCGGCGCAAGATGTCCATGTGCGCTTGCTCCTGTCGCGGGTCACCGTAGTCGCACTTGAACACGGGCGACGCGATAGAGCAGACGGTGAGCCCTTCGTCGGCACAGCGCTGCTTGATGCGGCGCACTTCATCGGCGGTCAACTCGTGTGGGGCTTTGTTCCACAGCGACCGCAGTTCAATCGCCGCCAACCCAAATGCGCGCGCCAGCGCCAACACGACCTCCAAGTCCTGCGAGACTTCGTCGGTGATGACCGCCAGTTTCATGGCACGCCCTCCTTCCCGCCGAAAATTGTAGCGTTGATAATCCGTCCGATGCCGACAGTGATTTTTTCATGGGCGTGAGCGTGCGTCCTTGCGGCTGTTGTCCTACAATAGTTGGCGGGCGCCACCGGTCAACGCCTGCCCCGCCAATCGGCGCGTCAGGAGACGCGCCCTCCGAAGTTGGCGGGCACCGCCGGTCAACGCTTGCCCCCGCCAAACCTATCCCATCGCTGAATGGGGTGACGATGTGTGGCGCGCAAGTTCATCTTTGTGACGGGCGGTGTCGTTTCGTCGCTGGGCAAAGGCATTACGGCTGCCAGCCTCGGGCGATTGCTCAAGGCGCGCGGCTTAAAAATCGCCCTGCAAAAGATTGACCCTTACCTCAATGTGGACGCAGGGACGATGAACCCCTACCAACACGGCGAAGTCTTCGTCACCGACGACGGCGCCGAAACCGACTTGGACTTGGGACACTACGAGCGCTATGTGGACATCAACCTGACGCACAAGTCCAATGTAACGACGGGGCAAATTTACGGCGCTGTCATTGAAAAGGAGCGACGGGGCGAATACTTGGGGCAAACGGTGCAGGTCATCCCGCACATCACCGACGAAATCAAGCGCCGCATCCACGAAGTCGCTGACGAGTGGGACGCCGATGTGACCATCGTGGAAATCGGCGGGACCGTCGGCGACATTGAAGGGTTGCCCTTTTTGGAGGCGGCGCGCCAGTTCAAACTGGATGTCGGCGCCGACCATGTGCTTTACCTGCATGTCACCCTCGTCCCGCCTGTCGCCGGCGGCGAACTGAAGACGAAGCCGACACAGCACAGCGTCCGCGAGTTGCGCAGCATCGGCATTCAACCTGATGCGTTGGTGTGCCGTTGCCCTTCGCCTTTGACCGACGAAATGCGGCGCAAGATTGCCCTCTTCTGCGACACGCCTTCGGATGCCGTCTTTGAAGCCGTTGACACCGACTTCGTCTACGAGTTGCCGTTGGTCTTGGAAGGGCAGGGGTTGGGCAAGTGGCTGATGCAGCGGTTGGGTTTGACAGACGGTGAACCTGACTTGCGCGATTGGCACGAACTCGTCTGGCGGGGACGCCACCCGACCGCTACCGTGACCGTTGCGATGGTCGGCAAGTATGTCCAACTGCGTGACGCTTACCTGAGCGTCGCGGAAGCCCTTAAGCATGGCGGCTTCGCCCACCAAGTCCAAGTCCACATCCGTTGGGTGGATGCGGAGCAACTGACCGATGAGACGGCGACCCAATGGCTCAACGGCGTGGATGGCATTGTTGTCCCTGGCGGGTTCGGCTATCGGGGCATTACAGGCAAAATCGCTGCCATCCGCTACGCCCGCGAAAACGGTGTCCCGTTTTTGGGCTTGTGTTTGGGCTTGCAATGCGCCGTCATTGAGTTCACCCGCCATGTCTGCGGCTTGACGGACGCCAACAGCGCTGAGTTTGATGAAACGACCCGCCACCCTGTCATCGCGCTGATGGACGACCAGCGACGGGTTGGGCAAAAAGGTGGGACGATGCGCTTGGGCGCTTACCCCTGCTTTTTGAAGCCGGACACGAAAGTCGCCGAAATTTACGGCACCCACCTCGTCTACGAGCGTCACCGCCACCGCTACGAGGTCAACCCGCGCTATCACGAAGTGTTGGAGCGACACGGCTTGGTGCTGAGCGGCATTTCCCCTGACGGCAAGCTGGTGGAAGCCATTGAGTTACCTGACCACCCCTTTTTCGTGGCGACGCAATTTCACCCTGAGTTCAAGTCTCGTCCCAACCGCCCGCACCCGTTGTTTGCCGCGTTCATCGGGGCAGCGTTACGCCAACGCGCCGCCGTCGCCGCCCACCGTTGAAACGCTATAGCGTCTCCGCTTTGGGCACAATGCCACGCAGCGTTTCCGACACCGAAGGGAGTGAGCGCTGTTGCCATCGCAGCGACGGCGTGCCATCGTCAATGCCTGCTTGCCGCTGACCGACGGTGGACAACGCCTTTGGACGATCGTGTTGGACGGTGAACGCATCGCGGCGGTTATCCCGCAAAGCGATATCGTTCGCCCCGACGATGCCTCCGTTTGGGACGCACGGCAACGCCCCGTGCTGCCTGGTTTCATTGACGCCCACATGCATCCCATCAGCATGGGGCTGAAGCGTTTGCGCCTTGACCTGAGCCAAACCCGCAGCCTGCAGGAATTGCTGCAAATCGTTCGCGACGCTGCGTCCGGTGCCCGGCGCCTCGCGCCCCGCTTTTTGGTCGGTTACGATTGGGACGAAAGCCTGTTTGCCGACGAGCGACGCTATCCGACGCGGTGGGATTTGGACAAAGCGGCGCCTGATGTGCCCGTCGCTCTGCGGCGCGTGGACGGTCACCTTTGGGTCGTCAACACGCCGGCGCTGCAGCAGATGCGCTTGCCCGACGACCACCCCTTCGTGTTCAAGACGAACGGGCAACCCAACGGGCTCATCGCCGACGACGCCACCCGCTTTCTGGAGCCGTTCGTTGAACCGACGCCCAGCGAAAAGCGTGAGGCGCTTCGCATCGCCAGCCGCATCGCCCTTGAACATGGCGTCACGACGGTCGCGGATTTATATGCCGACCTGTCAGTTTACGAGGGCGCTGTGCGGGACGGCGATGTCACGGTGCGGTTTGTCTGTTGCGTTCCACCTGCGACAGCGCAGCAATTGAAGTCACCGCTGCCTTGGCGGATTGACCGCGAGGGGTGCGAAGCGCGGTTCGTGAAGTTGTTTTTGGACGGATCCCTCGGTGCCCGCACAGCGGCGCTGCGCGAACCCTACGCTGACATGCCCAACGAAACGGGACGGTTGCTGCTACGCGACCGCGCCGCCGAAGGGTTGATGTTGGCGTTTAACGAAATGGGCTGGCGATTAGCTGTGCACGCTATTGGCGATTTGGCGATTGACCAAGCCATTGAAGCCTTGCGATTTGTGCGGATGGAAAGCGACCGTTTTTTGCGCCATCGGTTGGAGCACTTGGAACTGTTGCGCCCAGAGCACCTCGGTTGGTTGCGCCGGTTGACCTTGATCGCGTCCATGCAGCCTAACTTTGTCGCCCGTTGGCAACAGCCTGGCGGGCTTTACGAAACGCGGTTGGGCTGGGTGCGGACAAAAAGCATGAATCCGTTCGGTTCCGTCGTGCGGGCAAATGTGCCGTTAGCGTTCGGTTCGGACGGCATGCCTTTCGGTCCGCTTTACGGCATCGTCGGGGCGCTGACGCACCCTGACCCCAATGAACGGTTGACCTTGCGCCAAGCCCTACTGGCTTACACGCAGGGCGCCGCGTTCGCGTGCGGGGTTGAAAGCCAAGTCGGCACCGTTGCGCCGGGCAAACTCGCCGATTTGGTCGTGCTGTCCCACTTGCCTGAGGCGTCCGCCTTCGCCGATGAATGGCACGACATCCAGGTCGTCGCTGTCTTCATCAGCGGCGCCCCGCGCTTTTGCGCGCCAGGCGCCGCCTCCGAGAGAGCGGGCAGTTGATCCCTTTAGGCGCAACGGCGTGGCTTTTCCGTTACTGTTCTGCCGTTGGCTTGAACCTTTTTGCCCGCTTTTGAAAGCGAATGGCAAACTTGATGGCGGTCGGGACGAACGACAACGGAGGTGCGTGCACGATGTTGCAATGCCCCGTTTGCGGGACGCCAATGCGCGAAATAGAGCGGTTTGGCGTGATGGTGGACATTTGCCCGTCCTGCAAAGGTGTTTGGCTTGATCGCGGTGAACTGGACAAAATCATCCAATATGCGCAAAGCGGCTACGGTGACGAAGTGATGGCAGCGGGCGGCTACGAACCGGTCGCTTATGAGCCGTCCCCACCACCGTCAACGACCACGCGTCCGACGACTCATCCAACCCAGCCCCCTCACCCGTCGCAGCAACACCCGCACCAACCGCCCCATCCGAAACGCAAACGCCGCTTCTTTGAGTTCCTTGAGGATTTATTTGAATTCGGGGATTGAGCCCTGCGATACTTCGGATGAGAACACCCTGCGGCACCGGAACGAATCGCGGCGCCGCAAAAGCAGCGTCCTCCGACGATCAGGAGGTCGGACGATGCGTGGAGGATACTTTGAGCCGTCTACGCGGCAGCGCCAGTCAAAGGTAAATTGCCTCACGGCAACACCGTTTGACGGTCCGCTTTACCCCGTTGGTCCCGTTGGCTTTCAAACAGGCTCTTTTGTTTCATCGCCGTTCTAAGACGCTGGGCGGCAAGTTCGCAATAGGTGCGGCTGATTTCCACACCAATGCCGATGCGCTGCAACTGGTAACACGCCAAGAGTGTCGTCCCGCTCCCGGCAAACGGGTCAAGGACGACATCGCCGACGAAACTGAACAATGTGATACACCTTCGGGGAAGTTCTAGCGGGAAGGGTGCGGGATGACCGATGCGGCTGCGTTGTTCACCGCTGAAAGCCCAAACGCCGTTCGTCCATTCCACAAATTCGTCTCGCGTTATATCGGAAACGCCTTGACGCCGCTTCTTCCAAGTTTCCTTGAACATCACGAGGATCATTTCAACGGGTGCGATGACGAACGGTGCGGAAGCGCTCATCCACGAACCCCAAGCCGTGCGGCGGGAGATGTTCTGCTCGTTCCAGACGATGGTTGTGTGGTAGCGCCAACCGATTTTTTTGGCGATGGTCACGATGTCGGCGTAAACGCTTTGTTGCCCCCCTTTATTTTTGTCCAGCGGGATGTTGAGGCACAACCGTCCGTCAGGTTTTGCCAACTGATAGCACTTCTCCAACGCTGCCGCCACGAACTCCACATACTTGTCGTAGGGGATGTCGTCCCTGTAGCCGTCGTAATGAATGTCCACATCGTAAGGTGGCGAAGTGACGATCAGGTCAACGCTTTCGGGCGGCAACCCGTTGAAGCACAAAAAGTCATCGTGGTAAAGGTGAACATTTTCAGCAGAGAAAAACAACGCCATTAAGGATGCACCTCACTTGCCCGTCGCCCGCAGTCCAATTTTGGCACGAGGTGCAAAAGTTATGCCCGTCAAATGCATCTTGAGCCGCTGGTGGAGGGTGATCAAGCGATGACGGATGAACAACGACGAGCGGCAGGGGCGGAGTTTGACCCGACGCCTTTTGCGCTCGCCCGCTACGCAGAGGTGCAACAACGGTTGGCGTTTCGCGCCCGCAATTTGCGTGACGCGAAGGCGTGGCAGCACAAATTGCGCCGCACGCTGACCCGCTTGCTGGGCGGCTTTCCCCAAACACCCTGCCCGTTGCGTCCGCAAGTGCTGGAAGTGCGGGAATTGGTCACCCACACCGACGACGGTCAATCGGTGCGCTATCGCCGCGAGACGCTGACCTTTCAAAGCCGCCCGAACTTGGCGGTGTTCGGCTACTTTTTGAGTCCGCTGCCCGACGGCGATAAGTTGCCCGTCGTCATTTGCCTGCCAGGACATGGGCGAGGCGTGGACGATATCGTGGGCATCAACGAAGACGGCAGTTTGCGCGAGCGATGGGATGGCTACCAGCGCGATTTCGCCTTGCAATGCGTCGCCCATGGCTTTGCAGCGTTGGCGATAGAGCAACTGGGGTTCGGACATCGGCGCGATGAAGCCGCCCGCCAACGCGGTCCTACCGTTTCGTCATGTCAGCCGCTGGCAGGCGCCGCGCTGCTGTTGGGCGAAACGATGATTGCGTGGCGCGTTTACGATGTCATGCGGGCGATAGACTACTTGCGGACGCGCCCCGATGTGGACGCCCACCGCATCGCCGTCATGGGCATCTCCGGTGGCGGAACAACCTCGCTGTTTGCGGCAGCGCTGGACACGCGCATCAAGGTCTGTGTCATCAGCGGCTACTTCAACACCTTCAAAGCCAGCATTTACGCTCTCAGCCACTGCGTGGACAACTATGTGCCGAACATTTTGCGGTATGCCGAGATGCCCGATGTCGCCGGCTTGATCGCACCCCGTCCCGTGCACATTGAAAGCGGCACCGACGATCCAATTTTCCCTATCGCCGCGACCAAAGAAGCCTTTGAGTATCTGCGGCGCATTTACGCTGTGTTTGGCGCTACGGAACGGCTGAGTTTGCACATCTTTGACGGCGGGCACGAGTTCAACGGGCACGGAGCGTTTCCGTTTTTGAAGCGGTGGCTGTGATTTTCATGCCCCCCACTCGCGCAGCAGTTGAGCGCATCGGGGCAAAGTTTCATTGGGGTCATCGGGCACGCCGCACTCCAGCGCCATGAAGCCCGTGAAGCCGATTTCTTTGAGTGCCGCAAAGCCGCTGCGAAAGTCCGTGTGCCCCCAGCCAGGCAGTAAACGGTTGCTGTCCGCCAAGTGGATGTGCTTGAGCCATTTGCCGCCTTTGCGGAGGGCGTCAGGGATAGACGCTTCTTCAATGTTCATGTGGAAAAAGTCCGCCATGACTCCGATGCGGGGGTTGCCCACTTGCTCACACAGTTCCACCGCTTGCCCCACACGGCGCAAAAAGTGCGTCTCGTAACGGTTGAGCGGTTCCAGCAACAAAATTGCGCCGACTTGCTCGGCGTGCTTGCCTAGTTCGTCCAAGTAAAACAGCAGCAATTCGCGCTCAAGGTCAACGGCAGTTTTGTAGGGCGAAAGGTCGGGCAACTTGGGCGGACCGAAAATGGGCACAAAAATTAACCCCACAGCGCCCAGCTCCGCTGCAGCGGTCAAACGGGCTTTGATGTCCTCAACGGCTTGACGGCGCACGCTCGGGTCAGGGTCAAGCACTGACCCGCGATAGCCCGCGCAAATCGTGCTGACTTGCAGCCCCGCTTTTTCCACTGCCGACCGCACGAACCCGACATTTTGCAGCAGCCATTCGCTGCCCCAAAACTCCACGCCTTCGTAACCCCATGCCGCCAACTTGTCCAGTTTCTCTTCCAGCGATGCGCCTGGCACCAGACCCTCTTGCGCCGCCAACTTCATGCTACCTGCCTCCTTTCGCGCAACGGTGGTCACGCACCCCAACTCAGCCAAACCAACACGATAACCCAAACAAGTTTGACGACGATGCCGATGATACGCCCGACGACGGTGCCGAAGGCAATTTTGTGGGCGTCGGCGTGGGGTCGTTGATGGCGGTAACGCTCCCAGGCGTAAACGGCGGCGTAACCGCCGCCGAACGCGCCCACCAGCGCCGACGCGGCTGATCCGACGGGCCCCGCCAGACCGCCGACCGCACCGCCGACCAATCCTCCAAGCAAACTGCCCACCAGCGCCATCGTCGCGCTCCCTTTCGTCGCACCCAATTTGCGCACCAGCGCCATCGCCAACAGATTGTCGGCGATTTCCATGAGCACGCACCCGATGAAAGTGCCCAACAGCCATGCGCCTGAAACCGCTTGAAAGCCGCTGACGGCTGCCACTATCAGCAACCCCAGCCACGCCAGCAGCGTCGTCGGCAACCCCAACACAATGCCTGTCGCCGCCACAGCTGCCAGCAGCGTCGCCATCACCTTCGCTAACAGTAACCAATCCACGGCGCCTTCACCTTTTTGCCCTTCATTGTGCCTTAGCCGTGTATTCCCAAACGGCGATCGTTCTTCTGTCATGCACGGCGACAAGGAAGCGTCCGTCCGGCGAGAAGACGCAATCGCTGACGACACGCCCAAAGCGAGGCAACTTAGCGACCACTTGCCCATCGGCGATGCGGCGCACTACCACCTGCATCGGCGGGATTGGTTCTGAGCGTTTCAGCAGCCTGCAAATGAACCGCTCTACGCGCCATACCAAACCATCCCAACCGCTTGGGTCAGGTTCTGTTAAAGCGACTAAAGAAGCGTTAAGGGAAAGGGCAGAAGGTGTGTGGAAGTTCGGGGAAAGGTCGTAAAAGGATGTCAACGATATGGCGCGCTCCAACTTGCCATCGCTAACCCGCCAAATGCCAAGCCATTCACGCCTTCGGTCGCGCCCCGCTTGAGATTGCCCTTCCGTCAAGACGCACAGAAACTTTTGGCTGTCACGCGAAAAAGTAGCAGTGGTAAACTCAAGAAGGTTCACAGAGGATGTAAGCGCTGTTCGCAGTTGCCGAATAATCCGACCACTGGCGTTGTAGATGTTCACTGCATCCGATGCGTAAAGGGCAGCAATCAACTGACCGTCAGACGAGAAGACCACCATGTTCGGAACGATGTTAGTCTCCACCTGCTTGCCGTCAGCGATTTGAACGAACCTGAGCCGAACATCATGCATAACTGCCAACTTCTTCCCGTCGGGCGAAAAGAGGACAGATGGCGTCAAAAACGCTTTGCTCTTGCCCATACTGATTGCTCGCACCAACCGACCGTCAGCAACTCTAAACACGCCGATTTTGCCCACGCCTTGCTCCAAGTAACCGACCGCCAGCAAATGACCGTCAGGTGAAAAAGCAATAGGCTGGGGCGTAAGTCCCAAAGGATGAGACCGCTTGCTTATGAGGATGCTCGGTTTGGCTTGGCTTCCGCTTGGCACATGCCAGAAATTGACCGAAAGCGTCGTGCCACCCGAAGCGAAAGAGAAGACAGGGATTGCCAGCAAGTTGCCTTTTGGTAAAAAAGCAGGTTTGCCCAGCACGATGCCTTGTCGCACCGCCCATTTTACCCGCAAAACAAAAGGCATCGGTTCAGGGCGAAACAGCCACCACGCCCACAAAGCGATGACAACGACAGCGACGATAACGGCAATGTAGTTTAGCCAAACTTCTCGCTTCATTTTCGTTCCTTCCCCAACAACGGTTTTAGGCGACAGGACGGTAAGGTTCCTGCCGCACCGAAAATGCTTTACTTGACAGCGAGAAAGTCAAACCTTGCTTCCCTGCGCCAGAGTTGGTAGCGTGGGTCAGTGCGCCAGTTTTCGTAGGTGTCGTTAACTTGCTCCCTCAAACGATGGCGCAAAGTTTGTGCCCCGTTCGCAATTACAATTTCGCCACCGCAAACATCGTTGCGGTCAAAGGACACTTGCACCGTTTGCCCGTTCGTTCGCACCGTCACGCCGATGCGATTTGCCATCAGTTGAGGTGTCACAGTCATCGTTGGCAATGCACCCAACCCGATCCTCATCGCGACCAAAAACTCTACCGTCCTGTCCTGTGCCCCGTGCCCTGAGCCTTGCTCGTTCGGGTGAATTTCTAACACCTTAAGCGACAACGCTTGCGGGTCAAACATCAGGCGATATTTGGGTGAAGTTGATGGGTCAATGGCAACTAACTTCGGCGACGACGGGAAGGCAACGACACCATACAGGTATGCCTTACCGCTGCGGACGCGGAAGCAGTTGGCTTGAGTGACCAAATCCAGCCCCGTCGCTGCCAGCCAATGCGCTCGTTGAGCCTTTTCTCCTAACCGCACTCGGTCGTAAATGATGAGCAAATCGGGCTTAACGAAAACGACTTGCCTTAAGACAAGCCGAGCCTGTTCAGGCTGCCACGAAAGCGTAGCATCTCCTGCCACATAGTCAAACTTTGGATGCGTTTCAAAAGCGACGATATGACCTTCGCGATGCAAGAAAGTTTCCGTGTGCCCGTGCAAGTTCAACCCGCCGCCGTATCCGCCTTCCGCTGGGAAGTAACCTGCAATTCGTTGGTCACGCGTTAAGTAGCGGAAGGTGGCGTCACTGAAACGGTTGATGATGGCTTGCTCTTCGCCTCTTGGATGGAAAAAGTTATGCTTCCAACGAGTTTGCCAATCCGATGGTTCAATGACGACGACATTGCCCCAACTGTTACCTCGCGAGATTTGCAAAGTCGGACAACCGTG
>BEHT01000017.1 GCA_002898575.1 bacterium HR17 | reverse complement strand
CGGCTCAGGAGAGCCGCCCTCCGAGCAAACCCCATCGGCGATGGTAACTTTTGCGCCCGATAATTGCCCCACAGTGGGGTGGCGCTGTAAGGCTGCGGGGTGCCTGTCGCGGTTACGCGCGCAACGCGGCTGCGGTCAAGGAGGCGCTCTCCGATGACAGCAACGACTTGATAGCGATAAGTGCGTCCGCGTCGCACAGAAGCGTCCAAATAGTTGGTGCGGCAATCGGTTGGGATGTGAATTGCGTCCATGCAGCGCCTATTGTCTGGCGCATGACGACGAACCGCTACCAACCCGCGCCCCAATCGCTCCGACGCCGTTCCACTGTCGGCTATCGGCACTAATGTCATCAACGCTACCGAGGCACGATACCCTCTATCCACCGCTCGCACCTCCCTTGCCGCGGCTGTCAACGCGACGAGTCAATTGCCTGCAGTGGGTCCTTCAAAGCACGCAGTGTTGGACGGGCACCAGCCGAACGGGACCGAGCAACCCTGAAGGAAACGGCGTCCAATGCGCGGCGTCAAAGGGCTTGTAATCGCGGTTGACGAAGTTGATGTCGTAGAACACCTTCCACGCCACGCCCCGTCGGTCCATGTCAGCGATGCGGTTGGCGGGCAGATTGGTCACTTCCACGACCAACTCGTTGCGTCCCGTCCGCAAAAAGCGTCCGACAAATGCACGAAACGGCGGCGCCCACAACACGCCCACAAATTGCCCGTTGACCCACACGCGGGCACTCTCCCGCACTTCGCCCAACTCCAACAGCCAATCGTCCGCTGGCAATGCAGGCACTTCAAACGCGGTGCGGTAGCGTGCCGTCCCGTGAAAGCGCTTGCCTTCAGGGTCGTCCAACTCCGTCCACGATTGCAACTGCGTCATTTCCACTGCGCGGGGCAACACGGGACCGCCCTCCACGAACTCCACCTGCCACTTGCCTGCGATGGGCACACCGTCGCCCGCAAGGCGCCAATAACGCCACTGTCCATCGTCCAACTTGCCCGCCGTGGCGTGCAGCAGCAGCGATTGCCCTGTTTCCAGTTGCAGGTAAATGGCGATACGGTCATTTTGCTGGCGTATCGCCGCAAGCCCTGCACGCCCATCCATGGGGTCAATCAAACGCACTGCCTTTGCGGGGACGCTCAGCGGGACCCAACCGTCCACCTTGCGGTCGCCGAAGTTGGCGACGAAGTAGACCCAGCCGTCAACGACGCGACGACGAATGAACCGCAAGCCGGCATCAGCCATCGGCTCGCGCGGGATCTTGGCATGCTGCAGCAGGGTCGCAAGGTCATCGCATCCCAATATGACGCCGCGCCCGAAGACGGCTTTCCGGACAGGCACAGCGCCGTCGCTGACGAACCGCAGTTGAGTCAGCAACGCCGTCAGTGCGTTGCGTCGCTCCGCCAACCGCGCCAAGCCCGGCACATCGGTGGGCAACTGCCCGACGACCAACACCGTCGCGCCCGCTTGCGCCAACCGCAAAAACTGCTGCAGCGTTTCTGGCGGCAGATAACGACACGGAGGCACAAGCAATGCGCGGTAAGCGTTATCGCCCACGACGATGCACCCATCGCGCCCTTGCGCTTGCGTCAACCATTCGTCAGAAACCCATGCGAACGCGTAACCGTGCTGCCACAGGTGCATCGCGACCGGATAGACAGGATGTGTCCACAGCCAACGCGGTTGGTCATGCACCGTGAACAACCGCAGCGGCGCTGTATCCGCATCGTGCCAGAAATCGTGCCAAGGCAGGTAAAGCAGCACCTCGTTGTCAGGCTTGCCCGCTTGCAACACTTCTTGCACGCGGGTCACATACGCATTGAAGGCAGGCAAATCCCGCCACAACCCTGCTTGGGGGGCGAAATCCACCGACGCGTAAAACAGCCAGCCAGGGAAAGGCGCCTCAGGTGGTGAGTAAGCGATACCGTGATAGACGAGATGGTTGATGCCTGCGACAAAGAGCAAATCAGCGACAGGTTTCAGTCGTGCCAGACTGACTTGAAAGTGCTCGCCGAGCCAAGTGAAGGCTTCCGCAGACACCAACGGGCTGCCCTTCAGGTGCGCCGCCGATGCTGCCAGTTTGAACATCGGCACTTGCCGCTCGTCCACCTCGCGGAAAGTTTCCGTCTCAGGGATGTCGGCATCGGCGTAAAGGTCCAGCAAGTTAGCGGGTGCGCCATGCGCTTGATGGCGCGCTTGGCTCCCGTGCTTGTGGCACCACGCTGCCCAATGGCGGATGTAGGCGCGGTGCAACATGCCCACCGTTGCGCGGTAGTCATGCCGCACGCGGGCAACCGTTTCCGCATCGCCGCGCCCCAACAGTTCGGGCAGCCAATCCCGCAGGTCATAACCGTGTTGGGTCAAAAAGGCGCGGGGCAACTCGTCCGTCCAAGTTGCCCCAAAGTATTCAAACGAGTCGTGGAAAAAGGCGCGGGGCATCGGACCGTTGTAGGCGGCGAAAGCGCCATCAAAGCGGTCAAGGTAGCGTTGCAGCGCTGTCACCGAGTAGGGGTCAACGACCCACCCTTCACCGCCGGGCGCCGCCCGCTTGACTTTTTGCACAGGTCCGGTTTGCACCGCGATGAATAAGCGCCAAACGCCGTGCGGCGGTGTCCAGTCTAACGCCCCGTCGCCCACGCGTTCGGTCAACCGCACGCGTTCGCCGGTTGGGCTGACAGCGATGACGGCAATGATATTGCCCTCAGGCAACGCACTCATTCGTTCGCCCGCCGCCAATTGCACCTCTTTGAGCGCAATGCCCTTGGACGCCGACGCGGGCGTTACCCACGGACCGCCGAACGGCCAACCCGTGCCAGTCGTCAAATCCACTTCCATGCCCAACGCCCGTGCCGTGCCAAGGGTGTGCGCCAACAGTTGCAGCCAGCGGGGTGACAAAAACGCGATGAAGCGGTGTTCGTAACCTTTGACGCCGTAAATGGGGCAGATTTCCACACCGCCGAACCCGGCGTCACGGTATTGCTGCAGCAACTGCGTGATGGTCAGTTCGTCAACGGCGTTGCCCAACCACCACCATCGCGCCCACGGGCGCTGCGTTGCGCTCAACGCTTCTCACCTGCCCCCGTCATCGCCAACGCTTTTGCGTGCGCCAGCACTTCCGTCAGCATCGTGACGGTCAAACGCTTCGTTTGCGTGTTTTGGCGGCTGGGATGGTAAGACGCCAACAAATGCACGGTGCCCGCCCAAGGGTGCGCCAACGCGTAATGCGCTCCGTGCTGAAAACGCGGGTGGGGTTTGGGCATCTGCCACGCTGTGTCGTGCTGTTGCGCCCACATCTGCAACGCCCGCAGGGCTCCGTTAAAGGCGATTTGCCCCAACGCCACGATGACCCGCACACCGCTTAACAGGTTCAATTCCCGCACCAAGTAAGGCAAGCAGTTGCGCAACTCCTGCGGGGTCGGTTTGTTGGCGGGCGGGGCGCAACGACAGACGGCGGTGATGTAAACGCCGGATAGTTGTAGCCCATCATCGCGATGCACCGAAAAGGGCTGCGACGCTAACCCGACGGCGTGCAGCGCTTGCATCAGCGTCTGAGCCGAACTGTCGCCCGTAAAAAGGCGCCCTGTGCGGTTACCGCCATGGGCGGCGGGCGCTAACCTGACGAGCAAAATCTTCGCCTGTTTATCGCCGAAACCCGTCACGGGCTTACCCCAATACACCCAGTCGCAGAACGCTCGTTTTTTGCGTTCGGCGACTTGCTGCCGATATGCGACCAAGCGCGGGCACTTGATGCACGCCACAATCTCTGCGTGGAGGTTCGTCCATTCCGTGTCGGCAACCGGCGCCATCGCCCTTCGTTCACCCCCGGTAACCAGTTCAAGCCCAACTAAGCGTTAGCTGTCAGTCGCCCTGCGGACAATGTAAACGCCGTCGGGCTGCGTCTCAAATTCCACGACGAACATCGGCGGCAAGTTGGGACGCTCTAACGCTTGCGGGTTCAGGGCAGTGAAGGCGGCGGGGCGCTGCGGTCTCAGCAACGGGTTGGCGATTTCGCCTTGTGGCGCACGGGCTTTTGCACCGTCCACTTGCACGGGCACAGAAGCCCGCACCCGACAGACACCGCCCAAGTGGGACCGAACGACGGCGCGTTCTAGCTGACCGTCGCGCCAAAGGATGTCCACTTCAAAACCGCCCCGCGCCCGCAATCCGGTTATAAACCCGTTGCGCCATGCTTTGGGCAAAGCGGGCAACAAATGCAACGCGCCGTCATGGCTTTGCAGCAGCATTTCAGCCACCGCCGCACAACCGCCAAAGTTGCCGTCAATTTGGAAGGGCGGGTGGTTGTCAAACAGGTTCGGCAGGGTGGACTTGCGCAGCAGCAACAACAAATGCTCGTAAGCACTTTCGCCGTCCAACAAGCGTGCGAAAAGGTTGACTGTCCATGCACGGCTCCACCCTGTCGCGCCGCCGCCATGTGTCAGCCGATGCTCCAATGCCTTGCGCGCCGCCATCGCCAACTCCGGCGTGCGCAAGGGTGAAATTTGACGACCGGGGTGCAACCCGAACAAGTGCGAAACATGCCGATGCCCCGGTTCCGGTTCCTCAAACTCCTCGTGCCATTCCAGCAACCGTCCATCCTTGCCGACCTTGAGCGGTTCCAGTTCTGCCAAGCGCTGTTCCAACTCCGCGCACAGATCGGCGTCAACACCGAGTAAAGTCGCCGCCTCCATGCAGTTGCAAAACAAGTCGTGGATGATTTGCAGGTCCATCCCGCTGCCAACGCAGAAACTCGCCACTTGCCCGTCCTTCGTGCGGAAAGCATTTTCGGGGGACAAAGACGGGCAAGTCGTCCATCGTCCTGTTGTGGGGTCGCGCACCATCCAGTCCAGCAAAAAGCGCGCCGCCTCCCGCATCATCGGATAAGCCCATCGCAAAAATTGGCGGTCGCCCGTGAACAAAAAGTGCTCCCACAAGTGTTGGCACAGCCACGCCCCACCCATGACCCAAAAGCCCCAGCGGGGCGCGGCATCTACAGGCACGGTTGCCCGAAAGAGGTCGGTGTTGTGGTGGAGCACCCAACCGCGACACCCGTAGTGCGCCTTCGCCACTTTGCTGCCAGGTTCCACCAACTCGGCAATCATGCGGAACAGCGGTTCGTGACATTCGCTCAGGTTCGTCGGTTCGGCTGCCCAGTAGTTCATCTCGGTGTTGATGTTCACTGTCCACTTGCTGCCCCACGGCGGGTTGATTTGGTCGTTCCAGATGCCCTGCAAGTTCGCCGGTTGGGTGCCGGGGCGGCTGCTGCTAATGAGCAAGTAACGCCCAAATTGGAAGTAAAGGGCAATCAAGCCTGGGTCGTCCGCACCTTGTTGAACCGCTTTCAGGCGTTCGTCCGTCGGCAATCGTTCCAGCGCGTCGTTGTGTCCCAAGTCAATGTCCACGCGACGGAAAAGGCGCTGGTAATCGGCGATGTGGTCGGAACGCAAACGTGCATAAGGTTTGTCCCGCACTTTCGCAAAAATCTCGGCACAGCGTTGGTGGGGGTCGGCGGAAATGTCTTTGGGGTTGCGATAACTGGTGGCGGCGACGAGTAGCAGCGTCGCCGCATCGGCGCCTGTAACTTGCAGCGCGTCGTCGGTGACTTGCACTCGCCCACCTTCCGCTTGCACTCCCAGCCACACCTCAAAGCGGATGCCCGCGCCAGGCAAATCCGTTTGGCTGCGGCGCACTTCTCCGTCACCGACCCATTGCCCGCGCAGGATGAGCCCATCGGCACTGCCTTTCAGCGTTTCGCGACGGGTGTGAGGTGTCGTCAGCGCGGCAGTGAAGGTGATTTGCTTGGGCGCATCAGCGGTAAGGCGCAGCACCAACGCTTGGTCGACGGCAGAAATAAACGCCTCGCGGTGAAAGGTCACCGCGCCGATACGGTAGCGGACATACGCCGTCGCTGTGTCCAAATCCAGTGCGCGCCGATACTCCTGCGGTTCTGTGGCGTGCGGAAATGTCAACCACAGATCGGCGAGGGGTTGATACGCCATCAGACGGCGAAAAGGCGCGTAAACTTTGTCACCGATTTTCACGACACCCATCATGAACTGGTCGGCGGTTTGCTCCGCGTCACGATACTTGCCTGCGAAAACGAGTTGACGCACGCGGGCGAGGTAACGGAAGGCATCAGGGTTAGTCGGGTCGTAGGGATAGCCTGACCACAGCGTGTCGTCGTTGAGTTGCAGGCGCTCTTTGGCGACGCCGCCGAACACCATCGCACCCAACCGCCCGTTGCCTAATGGCAGCGCTTCGTTCCAATCGCGCGCCGGCTGGCGATACCACAGCGTCCAACGGGTAGCGGTGGTAGGTTGGTGCGCCATTGCACGCACTCCTTTCGCGGCGACCGGCACAAGTCCCAACCGCAAAAATGCCCGCCGCTTCACTTTGGGTCACCACCTCTCAGGGCAAAAGTGTGTCCCGACCCTCCACCATGTAAAGGCGTAGAGGGTCGTTAAAATTTGAGGCGGTCGGTGCGCACGCTAAATTTCCCCTAAAGCAAAGGAGGTTATGGACGATGGCGCAAGTGCCGGAGCGCGTGGGCGTCGTGACTTTTCGGGGCAGCCCGCTGACGCTGCTTGGTCCCGACCTGCAGGTCGGCGAAAAAGCGCCCGATTTTCGCGTCGTGGATTTGGACTTGAACCCCGTGACGCTGCGGGATTTCGCGGGTAAAGTGCTGCTCATTTCCGTCACGCCGTCGCTGGACACGCCTGTCTGCGATGCGCAGGGGCGCAAGTTCAACGAACTGGCGGCAAGCCTTTCAGACGATGTGGTCGTCGCCAACATCAGCGTGGATTTGCCCTTCGCGCAGCGCCGTTGGTGTGGCGCCAACGACATTACCCGAATCAAGGTCTTCAGCGATTACCAAGAGCGCGATTTTGGGCTCAAATACGGCGTCCTCATCAAGGAGCTGAAATTGCTGGCACGCTCGGTCTGGATCGTGGACAAGGACGGCGTTATCCGCTACAAGCAACTCGTGCCTGAAGTGACGAACGAGCCCGACTATGACGCCGCGTTGGCGGCGCTCAGGCAAGTCGTCGGGGCGTAACGGCGACAAAGGCGCAAATGGGCATGGGGGCGACTCGTGACAGGTCGCCTCCGTGCCTCAGCGCAAAGTGCAGGGGATGGTGAGGGCGAGGGATGAAGCCCATCGTCGTCCTTTGTGGGTCGTTCCCGCCTGTTGCTGAGGAGCGGTTAATGCGCGCGGCGACCGTTGTCAAGGTCTCTATTGACCGCACCGCGCTACAGCGGGCGCTCGCCGATGCGGACGCCCTCATCTTGCGCAATATGCCGTTCGTGGACGACGCGTTGCTGGCAGGTGCCACGCAATTGAAGGTCATCGGGCGCTACGGCGTTGGCGTGGACAACATTGACCTTGACGCCGCCCGACGGCGCAACATTCGCGTCGTGTTCACGCCCGGCGCCAACGCCGATGCGGTCGCTGAACACACGCTTGCGTTGCTGTTGGCGTTAGCCAAGCGGTTGCGGTTTTGGCATGAGGCGTTAGTGCGGGGCAATTACCACTTGCGTTGGACGGAGCGCAACACGGAACTGCAAGGCAAAACTCTGGGCATCATCGGGTTCGGGCATGTCGGGAGAGCAGTGGCGCAACGGGCGAAAGCGTTCGGATTGCAGTTGCTTGTGCACGACCCGTTGGTGCCTGAAGAAGTGATTGAGGCGTTGGGAGCAGCGTGTGTCGCGCTGGACGAACTGTTGCGCCGCAGCGATTTCGTGACGCTCCATGTGCCTTTGACGGAGCAGACACGCCACCTCATCAACCGCGAACGGGTCGCGCTGATGAAGCAGGGTGCGCTGCTCATCAACACGGCGCGGGGCGAGGTATGCGATTTGGATGCCCTTTACGACGGGCTGCAATCGGGGCGACTGGCAGGCGTGGCGCTGGATGTGTTCCCGAACGAGCCGCCCGATGTGAGTCACCCGCTGTTTCGTCACCCGCACTTTCTCGGCACGCCGCATGTCGCCGCCCACACGCCTGAAACTTTGGAGCGGATGGCGCTGGTCGTCGCCGAACAAGTGCTCAAAGTGCTACGAGGCGAAGAACCTGATTTTGCCGTTGTGTAAGGCGCTCTTGACTTGCAAGAATGTGCGGCGGTGTGGCATGATGCCTTGTGGGTAGGTGATTGCGATGCAGCGGGAAACGGCATTGGCGCTGCTGGGCATAACGGTCATCGTCGTCATCATTTTAGTCGCTTATGCGACGCAACTTTTGCGCCCGTCAACACCGCTTGCCCCTCAGGAGACCGCACCGCCTCCGACGACGGCAGCGACAACCCCTGCTGGCGTTGCTCCCCCGACTCTGCCTGCGCCGCCGGCGGGTGCCGCTCCTGCTGCGCTGGCGACGCCGACAGTGCGCCCAATGCCTGAAACGCCTCCGGTCATCGCCGCACCGGCGCAATCGGCAGCGATGCCAGCCCCCAGCGGTGCCCTTAACCCGGCGGTCTTGCCGCCTGTGCCTGGCATGGGGGCACTGCCCCCGTCCCCCAGCCCCTCGCCGGCGAAAGCAACGGAACCAACCGTCCCAGAACCCGTGCGGTGGGCGCAACAATTGGTGCAGCAGGAACGCCCTCAATGGCGCATCCGACTGGTGACAGCCGCCGACATCCGCTTAGGCGCAGAGGGTTTCTCCGTCGCCTTGAGCGGCGACCAACTGGAAGTGGCGGCGCGCTCGCCTGTCGGTTGGCTTTACGGTCTGTTAGAGGTCGCTGACCGACTGCGGGCGGGTGAACCCGTTCCGTCACGGTGGCAGTGGCAGCCACCTTTCCCCGAACGCGGTTGGGTGGAGCCTGTCGCGTCCCTCGTGCCGTCCCGCTGGACGCCGGCAACGCTCCAGTCCATCGTCCAGCAACGGCTGCGGTCGTTGGCATGGCACCGCTTCAATAGGTGGGTGTTGGAAAGCACGGGGCAAGAGCCATTTTTGACAGCGCTGCTGACGGAAGCGCGGACGAAAGCGCCCCTTTACGGTGTGCGGGTCGTCGTATGGGCGCCGCTAACCCCTGCCGTCCAGGCGTGGCGGCAACAAGGTGGCTGCGTCGTCACTGACCGTCCCACGCCGGCGCCGACCGCTGTGCTGTGGGCGACCGATATGAAAGCGCTCCTAAAGGCAGATGCCCCCCTCATCGCTGCGCCATTGCAAGAGGGGCACTTGTTTGCCCCGCTGTTGCCGCCGGCGCTGAGGTCGGTGCCCCGCCCGCAGCGGGCGCGCATAGTGCTCATCGGTGGTCCCGAAGGGGCGCATGAAGGGCTGTTTTGGTTTGACCCTGAATGGGCGCAAGCGATAGTGCGGTCCATCCGTGACGAAGGGCTGAGCGGGTTATGGCTGCGGGTGCGGTCGGTGCCGACGCTGTGGGGCGCGATGGCATTTGCAGCGGTGTTCCGCGATAGCGATGAGCCCGCCGAACGCCGATGGCTGCGGCGCTGGGTGCGCCGATGGGGCAACCGCGCCGGTCAATGGCTGGCGGCGTTCCGCGATGTCAGTCGCATCATGCCTGAAGTCGTCATGCTGCTGGGGACGGCGCCCGACAACGGGCGCCCCTTCCGTCCGCAGTTTGGCGTCCCACTTGCCCGCTTCTTTGACCGTCGTCCCGTTGACCCTGCGTGGGGCACTACAGTGCTGAGCGTGCCCGACACGGTGCAACAGGCAGCAGCGCTGGAACGCGATGCCGTGCTGACGGCATCGGACATCGCTCAGCGGTTGCACCGCCGCGCCGAGAGCGCGTTGTTTGCCCTCACGCAACTTCCAGAGCCAGCCGAACCCGATTGGCAGCAAGCCAAGCGCGCTGCCATGCTGACCGCGTGGCTGGGCAAGCACTTCGCCCACAAGGTTGAAGCGGCGATGGCGTGGCTGCAGTGGGAACGAGGCGACCGCACCGCTGGGCGCACGGTGGTGGCGGCGTTGGACAACGCAGTGCAGGCGTGGCACCGTGCGGCACTTGTCGCCAGTGCCCTTTACGGACCTGTCAACGCGTGGGCGCAACGCTTGCCCGAATGGCAGCGCGAGGCGGCAACTTACCGAGCGCGGATTGCCCCAGCACTCCCCTAACCTTTCGGGCGCACCAAAAAAGCGAAGGCATCAGGTGATCGCAAAAAGGCGTGATAGGTCGGTTCATCTGTTGGCACGCCCCGAGGGTCCAACGCCGACGCCCGCACGAATTCCGGCGTGGGCGCATCGGGATAGGCTGGATTGCGCTCCACGGCGTAACCGTCCCCTCGCTTGACGATGTAGTAGGCGACGCCCCGCATCAACTTGATAGGCGTGTACTGCGAGTCAAACGCCCGCGCCACCCAATTGGCGGTCACCAACGGTTCATCGCCCAGCACGATGGTCGGGTGTGCGCAATTGGGCGGGATGACGACGACATCCCCCGCTTGCACTTCCACGATAACGAACCGCGTGACTTTGGGCGGGATGGCAAAGATGTCGTCCACAAACTGCAGCAGAAACAGCCCCCGTCCGTGCACGACTTCGTAAACTTCGGGGAAAGTCACGCCCGTTGCCGTGTAAGGGTGATAGTGCCCGGCGGCTTTGTTCCACTCGTCGCCGTCCTGCGGCACTCCGCCGACCGACAGCACGCCAGGGTTAAACAGCGTCAGGTCGTAACGCAACCCGCTAGCGGCGATGTGCTTTTCATGTTCGGGCAGGCGGACATCGCGATACATCCAGTAGAGCGTTGGGGGGGTATCGGCGGCGGGGTTTTTCAGGACGGCTTTCATGTCGCCGATGCGGCGCCCTTGTG
Organism: bacterium HR17; assembly: GCA_002898575.1. NCBI lineage: Bacteria > Candidatus Fervidibacterota > Fervidibacteria > Fervidibacterales > Fervidibacteraceae > Fervidibacter > Candidatus Fervidibacter japonicus. The sequence goes on along the minus strand of BEHT01000017.1, from coordinate 58,801 downwards.
GCGGTTCGTGCCGCAGCGGTTCGTTCAATTGCAACTGCCATCCGCCCTCACTCTGCACGAGACGGACAGGCAGACCGACCTTTTCGCTCAAGTCCAGCATCACACTTGCCCCCTTTCGTGCAAGATGGCTAACGCCACCGCGCCCATGACACCGGCATCGTAGCCCAGTTGTGCCCGCACGATGTCCAACCCGCCAGCGACTTGCGGGAGCATGTAGCGGGGCACGCGTTCCCGCAGTGGGGTGAGCAACAGCGCGTCGGGCGCTTCCGCCACCCCGCCACCCAAAACCACGCGGCGCGGGTTGAGCAAGTTGGCAGCGGCGCCGATGGCAAATGCCAACGCGTCAACGGCTTCCGCGACAACTTGTTGTGCGATGGGATTGCCCCGTTCGGCGAGCATGAACACTTCCTCGCTCGTCAGCGGTTGCCCGATGCGCTGTGTGCCTGCGCGCCCGATGGCACTGCCGCTGGCGAACGCTTCCAGACACCCGTTACGCCCGCAGGGGCAAACGGGACCGTCGGGTTTGACCGTCATGTGCCCGATTTCGCCCGCCAAGTTGCGCCATCCCCGCACCAACCGCCCGCCACTGACGATGCCGCCTCCGATGCCTGTGCCGATGTTGATATACAGCAGGTCGCTCACGCCTTTGCCCGCACCAAACAGCCATTCGCCCAGCGTGCCCGCGTTCGCATCGTTGTCCACGACCGTCGGGATACCAAAGCGCTGTTCCAACGCCCTTTTGAGCGAAAAGTTTTCCCAACCTGCGACATGGTGCGACAAGTAAACGATGCCTTGCGCAAAATCAACGGGACCACCAAAACCGACGCCGAGGTGCGTGACGGACAAGCGGCGTTGCGCCGCTTCATCCAGCAGCGCTTGCACCATGTCGCAGAGGGCAGCAAAGCCACCTTGCGCCCCTGCGTCACGGTGGGTTTGGCGGCGCTGCAGCGCAAGCACTTGTCCGTCGGGCATTGCCAACGCCGCGCTCATTTTCGTTCCGCCGACATCAACGCCGATGACCGCCACAAGCCATCACCTGCCAAAAATTGCCACGCAAAACGCATAGAGGACAGCATTTGTCGCGTTTTCCTTCTCGGCAGTGCCTCGGAGGGCGCGTTTCCTGACCCGCCCCTCAACGGGTTTCATGTCATTTTGCGGCGGCTCAGGAGAGCCGCCCTCCGACCAAATGAGTTGCAAGACACAGCCGCCCTCCGACCAAACCCATTTCAAACCCCATGATCCAACGCAGCAACGCCACCCAAATTTGAGGCGTTAACAACCTGTCGGGCAGCGTAGAGCCACACAAGGTGGCGAACGGATGTTCGTGAACGGTGACCCGCTGGAAGTCGTGACCCAGGTGTATTAACCTATTTGTCGCGGGCAAACCCGTCCCGTTGGAGCGCCGTCACCCATGCTTTTGCCGATACTAACGCCAGCGGCTCCAACCGCCGACACCCACGATCACCCGTGCGCCAACACCGCAGGGGTGCATGCCCATAGACCCAAACAAAATCGCTGGGCGATAAGGAGCGGTGACCGCACTATGTTGGAGGCTGTGCGGGCAAAAATCAAATCGCTGGACGAATTGCTGCCATTGGTCGCGCAACTGCGGCAGCAGGGCAAACGCATCGTGTTCACCAACGGCTGTTTTGACCTGCTGCATGCAGGACATGTCAGTTACTTGGCACGAGCGAAGGCGTTGGGTGATGTGCTGATTGTCGGGCTCAACAGCGATACATCGGTGCGGGCGCTTAAAGGCGGCGGGCGTCCGTTGGTGCCGCAGGAAGACCGCATGTTGCTGTTAGCGAGTTTAGCGTTCGTGGACTTCGTCGTGTCCTTTGACGACTTGACGCCCCATCGGCTTATCGCCGCCATCCAGCCCGATGTCCATGTCAAAGGGGGTGATTACACTGAAGCCGATTTGCCCGAAGCGCCGCTGGTGCGCGCTTACGGCGGTCAAGTCGTCATCGTGCCGAAAATGCAAGGGCGCTCCACGACGGAATTGGTAGAACGCATCCGCAAAGGTGAAGCGGTCGCATCCATCAAAACAGTCATTGGCGTCATCCCCGCCCGCTACGCATCGGTGAGGTTTCCGGGTAAAGTGCTGGCGCCGCTGTGGGGCAAGCCAATTGTCCAGCATGTTTACGAACGGGCAAAGCGGGCACGAACGCTCAGCGAAGTTGTCGTGGCGACAGACGACGAGCGGGTGAAGGAGGCTGTTGAGCGGTTTGGTGGTAAATGCGTGATGACTTCGCCCGAACACCCGTCAGGAACCGACCGCGTCGCAGAAGTTGCACGGCAATTGGAGTGCGATGTCGTCGTGAACATTCAGGGCGATGAACCGCTGATCGCCCCCGAAGCCATTGACGCAGCGGTGCAGCCCTTTTTCGCCGACCCGACGATAAAGATGGCGACGTTAGCGACGCCCATCACCGATGCACGCGAATACTGTAACCCCAATGTCGTCAAAGTCGTCGTAGACCGCGACGGCTTTGCCCTCTATTTTTCGCGGTCGCCGCTGCCCTTTTTCCGTCCGCAGGGGACGATGGCGGAGGCACCGCAGTTTGCGTTGCCCGCCGATGCGCCCGTTCGCCCGTTGCGCCATATCGGGCTTTACGCCTACCGGCGGGAATTTTTGCTGCGGTTTGCCCGATGGGCGCCAACGGGGTTGGAGAAAGCGGAGGGTCTGGAGCAACTGCGGGCGTTGGAACACGGCGTCCGCATCAAGGTCATCACGACGGCTTACCGGAGCGTCGGCGTGGATACACCCGAGGATTTGCGGTGCGTTGAAATGACAGGGCTATGACGGCGCCTTTTTTCAGCGCGGGCGCGGTGCGGGCGGCGTCGGCGGGTGTTCGGTGCGATAAGGCAGTGGCACATATTGCACAGACGGACGGCGTTGCATGGGCTGCGGGTAGAGCGCCATTAACTCGTAAACCTCGTCGGGCATGTCGGTGCGAACGGGCAAACCCAACTCGCGGGCTTCATCCGCTGAGATGGGATAGTCGTGGGTCCATCGCCCTTCCGTCAACGCGACGGCGATGGCTTCCGCCCGTTCAGGCGGCATCTTGTCCGCCAACAACTCCATGACCGTGCGGCGGACTTGCTGGATAGCCTTCTCGGCAATGTCCGCCATGATGAGGGTTTGGTCATCCACTTGGTTGATGTCCTTGCGCTCTAACACCCGCAAGACTGAGGCAGCGGGGCAGTTGCCGATTTGCGGATCCAGTGGACCGAGGACAGCGTTTTCGTCCATCACGATGTCGTCCGCTGCCAAGGCGATCATCGTGCCGCCCGACATGGCATAGTGGGGCACGAAAACGGTGACCCTGCCAGGGTGGCGGTGCAACGCCCGGGCGATTTGTTCGGCGGCAAGGACCAACCCGCCCGGCGTGTGGACGATGAGGTCAATGGGCATGTCGGGCGGCGTCAACCGAATGGCGCGCAGCACCTCTTCGGAGTCGTCAATGTTGATGAACCGCATCAAGGGTAAGCCCAGCCAACTAACGGTCTCTTGGCGGTGGATGAGGGCAATCACTCGTGAGCGGCGGCGCCGCTCCAGCCGCTGCATAACCCGCATCCGCATTTCCTCCAGCATCTTCTGTTGGAGCCATGGGGTGACGGCAGAGATAGCGAGCAACAGCCAGAACAGTTGAAAAAACCAGTCCATCGCACCTACCTCCCTCGTAGAGTTGCACCGAGCATCACTGGGGCGGGTGACTTCCGCCCGCGACGATCTTCTCCGAACACGGGTTCAGAAAGGGTAGCGGTAAATCCGCACACGGTGTCGGTAAGGACGCCGTTCCCGCAGCAATGGGGCGAGCAGGACTCCTGCCACGAACCCGCCGATATGCGCCCACCACGCCACGCCGCTGATGTCTGGTGCCAGCAACGCGAAAACGCCCGAGGCAAATTGAAAAACGAACCACAACCCGATGAAAATGAGCGCCGGCAGCAAAACGATGTCAAAGAAAAAGAAAATGGGCACAAGGGTCAAGACGCGCGCCGTAGGAAACAAAACCAGATAGGCTCCGACGACCCCAGAGATAGCGCCGCTAGCGCCGACGACAGGGATGGGCGATGTCGGGCTAACAGCGATATGGGCGAGGGTCGCTACCAACCCGCACACCAAGTAAAACGCGAGATAGCGGAGGTGCCCCATCGCGTCCTCCACATTGTCGCCGAACAAAAACAAGAACCACATGTTGCCGAGCAAGTGCGCCCAACCGCCGTGCAAAAACATCGTGCACAGCGGGGCGACGAGGAGTTTGAGAGTTGGCACCGGCTCGCCCCGCAGCCACGCCGTGTATTCAGCGGGAATGACGGCGACTAAGCGGATGAACTCATCCAACTGCCGCCCCAACGAGATCTCAAACAGAAAAACGACGACATTTGCAGCGATCAGCCCGTAGGTCACGAACGGAAACCGCCGCGACGGGATGTCGTCCTTTAACGGAAAAATCGCTGTCTCCCCCCTTTGCTTGCACAGTGCGGTGCGACGCGCGTTACAGCAAGGGCACGATGTTTTCCTGCAAGGGCATCGTCGTGACTTCCACTTTGCCGTCGTGAACGGCGACATTGATTTCCGTGCGGGTGCCGACTTCAGGTCCATAGACGCCGGGTTCAACAGTCACCAGGGTGCCGGGCACCAGCAAGCGGGCGTCGTGGGTTTCATAGCCGTCCAAGTTGACACCCCAGCCATGCACCTCGCGTCCCAAACTGTGTCCGGTGCGGTGGATGAACCGGTCGGCTCCGCCATGGCGGGCGACGACTTGACGGGCGACGGCGTCCACCTCAAAGCCGCGCACCGGTTCACCCTTGCAGACCCGTTCCGCCAAAAACTCCAGCGCGGCGTCTCGTGCCGCGCGCACGATGGCAAATTGTGCCTCAAAGCGGGGCGGGACGGTGCTGCCCGTGTAGCCGCACCAAGTGATGTCGGCATAAACGGCGTCTGGGTCGCCAGCGATTTTGGCAAACAAGTCCAACAGCACGAAATCGCCCCAACCGATAGGAGCAGACAAATCTGCGGTGGGAAAGTAATGGGGGTCGGCGCTGTTGGCGCCGGCGGCGACGATGGGCGGTAGAGTGGTCGTCAACCCTTCCTCCGTGAACCGCTGCAGCAAAAACCGCTGAACTTCTCCCTCGGTCACCGACCGCCCCCGCATGAGGGCGTCGGCGATGAACTGAAAGGCTTCGTCTTTCAGGTGCAGCAACTTCTGCGCCGCTTGGCGGTGCAGCATCAATGCCCTTTCACTCACGCGCCCCAAGACCCAGTGGATCAAATCTGCCGATGAGACGACTTCCACGCCGCACTGGCGCAGCAGTTCAAAAGTGCCGGCGTCCAGATGGGAGACGCTGGGGAGTTCGGCGTTGGGCGAATACTCCACAGCGACCCGTTTTGTCCCATCCAGCAGCCAGCGGAGCCCTGTCAGCAGTTCGTGGCGCGCCGCGTAATCGTAGATGTGACCGGGCATCGTGGCAAACAGCGACCGCTCCAAACGCGGGACCAACCACTTGGGTTCCCCTTCCGCTGGCACAAGGCAAAACCAGCCCCGCGTTGGCGTGTGAGGCAACGGGACAAGGGCTACAGCGATGGGGTTGCGCCCTCGCCAGTCCGCCAGCAGCCACCCGTCCACACCGTTGCAGCGGACCGCCTCCTGTAACCGTTGCCAGTTCACCGGCACTCTCCCCTTTTGCCCTTCAGCGATCGTTAACGCACGGTTAACGGTTCCTTGATGCGCTGCGGCTGTCAGGTCAGCAAAATTTTAGTGCCGCCGCACAACAGCCTGCAAAGCGGGGCTGAGAAAACCTGTGTGCCAACGGGGTGACCTGCGATGCGTCGGGCATTCACGCTGATTGAGTTGTTGGTGGTCATCGCGATCATCGCCATTCTGGCGGCGATTTTGTTCCCCGTGTTCAGCCGCGTGCGTGAAAAAGCCCGCCAAATCAGTTGCCTGAGCAACTGCCGCCAAATCGGGACTGCTGTGTCCATGTATACGCAGGACTACGACGGCAACTTTGTCCCTGCCCAGTTGCCGCCCTCAGGTCCTAACTACTCGTGGCCGACGATGATTTACCCCTATATCAAAAACGAGCAAGTGTTCGTCTGCCCGTCGGGCGAGCGTTCTGCGACGACGGTCAGTTTCACCACCACCAACGGGGCGGCAACTTGCCCAACGCCTTATGTCGGCGTAACAGTGGACGACCCTAACCTTTTTGGCGGAATGTGCGGAGACGGAACGACTTACTCGTTGGGGTGCGTCGTTCACGCTCTCTCCTACGGGCGCAATGTCATTCGCAACATCCCTCAAGCGTGGCGAACGCCGAATTTCTACGACGGCAACAAAAGCGGGTTCGTCCGCACGGGCACGACCGTCGGCGTGCACGAAGCGGAAGTCGCCGACCCCGCTGGCAGCATCCACATCGTGGACGCGTGGACCCGACAAGCAGGCACCGGTTTCCCCGGCAACTCCATTCGTGGGTTGCAGGAAGAAATCCGCACTGACCGCTGGCCCGACTGCACAGCGTCCAAAGCCGCTAACCGCCACATGGAGGGCTTCAATGCCATCTTTGGCGACGGGCACGCCAAGTGGCGCAAGTATGGCAGCACCAAAGTCTGCGAGTGGTCCATCCAAGACGATTGCGTCGGCGTCGGATTGCAGTGACCTTACGGTCCTGCGATGGCGATCGCCACGCGGTCGGGGTGAAGCACGCTGCGGGCGACTTCCAGCACCTGTTCGGGTGTGATCGGGTCGTAAAAACATTTGGCGCGTTGAGGGTAATCCAAGCCCAAACCAAACAGTTCGCAGTTGACCAACAGGCTTGCCACGCCGGCGCTGGTTTCCATGCCCAGCACCAACCGCCCCAGTAGGTAGTTTTTAGCGTCGGCGACTTCATCGGGGCTGGGCGGTTCTTGACAGGCTTTGCGCAACTCCGCCAAGGCGCTGTCCAGCGCTCGGTCCACATCTTTGGGGTTGACGCCCATGCGCACGAGGAAAGGTCCCTCGCCCAAACCGGCTTGTAGCGATGCGCTGACGGCGTACGCCAACCCTTGATTGTCCCGAATTTGCGTGAACAGTCGGCCCCATCCTGCCCCCAAAATGGTCACCAGCACATTGGCGGCGTAAAACCGTTCATCGGTGCGGCGCAGTCCTCGGTGCCCCATTGCGATCCAACACTGCGTGCGGTCAGGTAAAGCCTGCCGCTCCAACACAGTGCTTGGCGGCAGTGAGGCGGGCGGGAACACGACAGGCGTCCCATCCGCTGTCCAATCTGCCAGCGCAAGCGCCAATTGTTCGGCTAAGGCTTGCGGTTCCATATTGCCGACAACGGCAAAAACGCCGTTGGAAGGGGTTACCCGACGATGAGTTGCCAGCAGATCGTCCCGCGTTACCGTCGCCACACCTTCCGGTGTCCCTTCAACGGGACAATGGAAAGGGTGATCGGGGGGGTAAGCCAGTTGCAAAAACCGTCGGCGGGAAACTTCTTCAGGGCGGGTCAACGCATCCCGCAGGGCGTTCAGCCAACGCAAACGCTGTTTTTCTACTTCGTCGTCGGGAAAGGTCGGGTATCGCAGCACCTCTGCCATCAAGCGGAGGCAGTCAGGCAAGTCCTGCGGTAAGCAACTCAGTTGAATCGCTAAACCTTCGGGCTGAACATTTAAAGACAATTCCGCTCCGCGCCGTTCCAGTAAGTCATCAATTTCTTGAGCGGAGTGGTGTTCTGTGCCACGGCGCATCACTTGCGCCATCAACGCTGCGCAACCGGGCTTTGTGGGGCTGTCCCACACTGCACCACCTTTGATGAACCCATGCACAGTGACCATTGGCGTCGCGGCGACCCGACGGGCGATCACTGTGCAACCGTTGGGCAGCGTCATCCGAACGGGTTCCCACAATGTCATTGTCCACAGCCTCCTTTACGGATGATAGGCGTGAGGAATGTTGTAGCACGCCTTTGCCATTGCCGCAAAACCGTTACGGGTGCGGCACAATTGGGGGCGTCTCTAAAATTTTGCGTCAGGAGTGGATTCAGCATGCTTTGCCGAACGGTGTCGTTAGGCTTGTGCGTCATCGTCGTGGGCGCCTTGAGTGCCGCACAGCAAAACGCTGCACCCTTGCTGGACAAAATGGCAAAAAGTTACGCATCGGCGACGGCTTTGCGCGTTCGGTCTACGATCGTCGTAGAACAGCAACTTGGTGATGCGAAGGCGAAACAAACGGTGCGCCACGACGCCGTCTTTCAACGCCCCAACCGCTTGCGGGTGCGCTGGATGGAAAATCAGCAAGGTGGGCTCTCCGTGACCTGTGACGGTAAGACCATGTTCACTCAGGTGGATGCGTTGCGCCAGGTCAAGAAAGAGACCGCTCCCAAGACCCTTCAGGCGGTCGTGCGAGGTGACCGCAAACAACTGCCCGCTGTGGACGCACTCAGTTGTTTCTTGGGTGAAGGCTGGCGGGCGAAGGTGCAAACCGCCAAGGTCGTCGGTAGCGAGACAGTGGGCGGGCGCTCCGTTACCCGCATCGCCCTCACCCTCAAGGACGGGGTCCAACAAACCCTTTGGTTGGACAAAGACGGGCGCATCTGGCGCAGCCGACGCGTCATCCGTCGCGCTCACCCTGGAGGCGGCACGATGACCGTTACCGTAGACGAAACCTTTCAAGAGATGACCCTCAACCCTCGTCTGTCGGCGTCCGATTTCCGCTACACCTTGCCCAAAGGCTACCAGCAAGTCGCTGAATTTCAAGCCCCGCAACAAAGCCCCCCAACCCCCCGCCAGTAGGGGCGTGGCGCTTGACGAGTGGCATTGCCCTTTTGCCCCCGCGAGGGCGCACCTTTGGCGCTGATGTCTTTGCACCGTCCTGCTCGCTGGCACCTTTGGGCAAAGGCGGGGTTAAAATGAAGGTGGTCTTGAAAAGGTATCGTTGTCGTTCGTGGAGGTGATCGGCATCGCGTTGAACCAACCAACTTTATCCAAAGCGCCGCGCAAAGAACGCGCTGTGCTCGTCGGTGTGGCGTTCAACGGCGCCGACGATTTGCGTGAGTCCTTGTCGGAATTAGCGGCGTTGGCAGACACCGCCGAACTAGAAGTGGTCGGCATGGTGACGCAAGTGCGCCGTGAGGCTGACCCCGCTTATTTCGTCGGACGCGGTAAAGCCGAAGAAGTCGCTCGCTTGTGTGGAGAACTCAACGCCGACATAGTCATCGTTGACCACGAGCTGACCCCCGCTCAAGCCCGCAACTTAGAAAACTTGGTGGGGGTGCGGGTCGTTGACCGCACCGAGTTGATCTTGGACATCTTCGCCCGTCGCGCCCGCACCAAACAAGCGATGCTGCAGGTGGAGTTAGCGCAACTGCAATACCAACTGCCCCGCCTGCGCCGCATGTGGCAGCACCTGTCACGCTTGGGCGGCGGCATCGGCACACGCGGTCCTGGCGAAACGCAGTTGGAGATAGACCAACGCCGTGCCAAAAAACGCATCGCTGACTTGCAGCGCCAGTTGCGGGAAATCCAGCGCCAAACCAGCGCCCGTGTGCAGAGCCGTAAGGAACGACAACTGTTCACCGTCGCCCTCGTCGGCTACACGAATGTCGGTAAGTCCACGCTGATGAACGCTCTGACAAAAGCGCAAGTGTTTGTGGAAGACCGCTTGTTCGCGACGCTGGATGCGACGACCCGCGTGTTGGTCCTCCCTGACGGACACCGTGCTCTGTTAACGGACACCATCGGGTTCATCCGCAAACTACCGCCTCACCTCATCGCGTCCTTCCACGCGACGCTGGAGGAAGTGCGCACCGCTGATTTGCTGCTGCATGTCGCTGATGTCACCCATCCAGCGCTTGACGATCACATCGCTGTCGTGGAACGCACCTTGCAAGAAATCGGTGCAGGCGGTAAGCCGACGATTCTGGTTCTCAACAAAGCCGACCGGCTACCACCTGACTGGGACCGCGAGCGGTTAAGCCAACGCTACCCCAACGCCCTGCTGGTGTCCGCACTCACTGGAAACGGTTTGGACGAACTGCGCCGACGCATTCAGCGCGAATACGCCAAACAACGATTGGTGCGGGTGCGGGGGCAGTTAGCGCTGTGGGCGCAAGACCTCGTGGCGTTCGCCTACCGCAACGGCGTCGTTTACAGTGTCGCCTATACGGATGACGCCATCGTGTTGGATGCCGAAATGGAGCGCCACTTCGCTGAGCACTTGCAGAAGCAGGTCACCTTGTTGAACGCTGGTTCAGTGAGTGTGACGCCCGTCGTCGCAGAATCAAACGCCCATCAGCCGTTCCACTTCGCGCACCTGTTGGTCAGCCTCCGCGACCAGCGTTGACACATCCGACAAGGTTTTTTGCCACGCTAACGCGACGGGCAACGGGCACCAGTGGTGCCTGTCGGTCGGTGTCCCTTGCGCCTGGTGCCACAGGGCGTTTGCCCAGTAAATGTGCCATACCAACGGTGCAGCATCGGGAGGTGGATCGTGATGGGTCGCAACCGCCTCTGGCAACGGGCTGGGCAGGCGCCATCGCTCCAACAGCCATCCGCCCACTTCTGCATGGGTCGTGCCGAAAATCAACCGCTCTGCGAGAAATAGCGGGCATCGTTGCCGTTGAGTAATCTCGTGGGCACGCCGCGATCCCTCAGGGAAGTAGCGCCACAGCAAATTCTTGCCGATATCGTGCAACAGCCCAGCGGCGAAGGCTTCGTCCGGTTCAACCTGCCGCGTTCGTTGGGCAATCGCCCGCGCCAACAAAGCGCATCCCAACGAATGGCGCCATAGGTCGTATTCCGCCGATACCCGTAGCAGCGGCCGGACCGAGAGCGTCAGCAAAAGGTTGCAAACGGGACGCGCCCCCAGCACGCGCAAAGCGGTTGGTAAGTTGGTAATGCGACGACGAAACCCTGTGATGGCGGAGTTCGCCAACCGCAACAGGTGGGCTGCCAACCGTTCATCGCGCGACAAGACTTCAGCGACCTGGCGCCAATCAAAGTCATCACGCATCAACAACTCTAAGGCTTGTTGCACGACCGGCGCCAACACGGGTAAGTCGTCCCGCTGTTCTAAAACGGCGAACACATCGTGCGGCTCGCGTAACGCAAAGAGCGCTTGAACGATTTGAGGGTCCATCGCCTTGCCTGCACTGCCGTGCAATTGCGCGTGCAGTTGAGCCGGCGGCAACTTCAACTCAGTCGTCCATCGGTCATAGGCATCTGCCATGGCGATTAACCGGGCTAACAGTGGGATATCGCTGCCCTTTAGCCCCTCTGGCACCCCGGTGCCGTCCCAGCGTTCGTGGTGATAGCGGATGGCTTCTTGCACTTCTTTTGCCAGCCCACACCGCAACGCCCAATAAGCACCGTAAAGGGGATGCTGCTGGGATTCATCGTCAGGCGCCGCAACTTTGCCGAGGTCGTGCAGCAAGCAAGCGAGCCGCAACGCAGCCAGTAGATGGTCTGGCAGTTGCATCGCTTGCCCGATCGCCCAAGCGTAATGTTGCACCCGCAGCGCGTGTCCTGCCCTTGTCGCGTTGTCGGTGTCAGTTAACTCCGTTAACCCCTCTGCGAAAGGAATCAACGCTGCAGCGCGTGCCTTTTCCGCAGCGGCTTGAGTTTGGAGCACTGCGAGGCGCACTTGCTCGGGTGACTGGGGTGCGACGAGGACATGCGAAACTTGTGCGACATTGACGGCGCGCAACACCGTTTCAACGGACGGAGGCGATGCGCACACCAGTAATCGCCCTGCATGGGGGCAATGGTCTTGACTCTCCTTTAACCACGCGATACTGTCCCCACGGGTCAAAGGGTAAAGGGCTGCCACGACCGACCATGGCTCATGCAACCGAGCGACTGCCGCAGGCATAGAAGAAACCGCACAGACTTCCGGCTCCGCGCTCCGGAACAAATTGACGATGCGTTCGTCATCGGCGAGCAAAAGGACCCGTGTGGGCATAAGGGTGCGACCCCTCAACTTGCGTAAAAATGGAGGGGAGCCGCGCACCCCACCGTTGAACTCGCCTTCCAGGCGTTACCGACGCCGGTGGCTCCAGCCAGGCACCCCTGCGGCGCGCGGCAGGGAGGGCTTACCGTTGCTCCCTTCCGGGCCTGGCGGGGTTCACCCTGTGCCGCCGCGCAGGACCCAGCCTTCCTCGCTCCGCGCGTCAGCCCGTCCCCACAAGGCGAGCCCGCAGGCAGGGAGTTCAGCCCCGCTATCGCCGATTGCGGGTTCAGGGCACGGCGAGCTCCCCGCTTAGCGCGGCTCCCGCCTTTGATTTTAACCGGCGCTCACCCTGTCGGCAAGCGACTTTCCACTTCCTGCACTTGCCCCGTCTCCAACGCCAGCAATGCCTTCTCCATGACCTCAACAATGTGACGGGCAAAACGGACATGGATGGGCGACAGCATACCTGTCGCCAAACACTGCCGCACATGCTCAGCGACCCGTTGCCCCATCGTCGGGCGCCGTTCGCCCTCACGCTGTCGCTCCGCCGGTATCTTTTCGGGCGGCACCTCCACCCGGTGCCATCCGTCGGGATGCTGAAACCCGTCCACTTCGCTGACGAGCCAAATTTCGTTGCGCCACAAATCCGCTGTCAGCGCCCCGTGACTGCCGTAAAACTCGTAGGTCGGCGTTCGGTTGTAGCGCATGCAGAAACTGGCGTCCACGCATGCGAAGCACCCGTCGCCGAAATCCAACAGCACAAACCCGTTATCACGCGTCGTCACTTGCAGCGTGTAGGGCACAAAACCCGCCTCCAGCACCTTTTCAATCCGCCGCGTGGGGATGGCGGTGCCCGCCATTGCCACGACGCGGCGCACCGAACCTAAAACGAAGGTCAGCAGCGTTAAGGCATAAACGCCCATGTCGTAAAGGGGTGCGTAAGGTCCCGCCGTTTCTGCCCGAAAGTAGTTGCCTGCATCGGTGTGAAAAGTGCCGCGGTCAGGACCGCCATGACTGCTATGGGCGCGGGCAAGCGCCACCTTGCCCAACGCCCCCCGCGCCACCAAATCCCGCAAAAATTGCACCGGCGGCAGCAACGGGTAAATCGGCGCACACAACAGTAGCACCTTGTTGCGCTCCGCCATTTCCGCCAACTCGTCCGCTTCTCGGCGGCTCAAGGTCAGCGGCTTTTCCGAGTAGCAGTGTTTACCCGCCTGCAACACTTGCCGAACGATAGGCGCATGGGTGAGCAACGGTGTCAGCACGAACACGACATCCAACTCTTCGCGTTCCAACATCGTTGCGGCGTCCGTGTAAACCGCTTGTGCCCCGAAGTCGCGAGCGGCGGCTGCCGCTCGTTCTTGCACGCGATCGCAGACCGCCTGCAAGATGATGCCTGCGTCAGGGTCGTGCAAGTTGGGCAAGTAACTTTTGCGCGCCACATCGCCTGTCCCGATCACGCCGACGCGCAGCATTGTGCCCTCACCACCCAACAAAATTTTTCGCCCCAAACAGGCGTCCGTTTTTAGCCGCCACCACCGTTTTGGGGCAATGCCTTTACAATTCGGCAACGACAACTTGATAACCGTTGACCATGGGAACGCGGAATGCGGTCACGCCATCGGCGAATTCAAAGGGCAATTCAGTGCGTTGCGGGGCAAGGTAAATGCGCTGCGGGCGTTTGCCCGTGCGTACCTGCAAATGCACATCGTTTAGCCGAATGGGTTCTTCCACGATGTCAATCGTGCGGGTGCGACGGATAGGTGCGTAAGCGAGCAAATGAACCATCCAGCGGGCTTTGCGGTTGCGCTTGTTTTGCTGCGTCAGCGTCACATGGGCGAAACTGGGCGCATCGGTCTCCAGCGCCCTGTCAGGCACAAGCGACCGCAACGCGTTGACGACAAGTTGGCGATAGACGAGATAGCCGTGTTGCGCATACAGGTGAAAGAGCGGATGGGCAAAGTAAACGATGCGCCCGTCCGCACTTTGGACAATCGCGGGACGGCGGGTTGTTTTCGCCATCGGCGCATGGCGGTGCGATGTGAAATGCCGCCATGTGCGGTTGAAGTAAGGCTCACCGACCGTCGCCAACACTTTCGCGTTCTTCGTCTCAGCCACCATGCCCGGCGCATTGACGACATGGGGCATGTCGGGTATGCCATCCGACAAGGCTTTGCTGACGAGCAAATATTCGCAATCCCACACCGATTCGTCCCGCAGGGAGAACCCAGCGACATCTGCCAAAGCGAAGTTACCTTGCGCGTCTACAAAGGCGCGATGGCTCAGCAACACTTTGCCGCCTTTTTGTAGGTAGGCTTTGAGTTTGCGCACTGTCGTCGGGTCGGGCACAAAGCGGTCGGGCACGACGATGGCGCGATAGCGTAGAAAATCGCCGTTGCGGTCAATGACATCAAACTGCCAGTGGGTCTCCATCAACATACGCGTCGCCCCTTCATCGCTTTCCGTCATGCGTCCGTCTTCCATGTCCGCGTTCGTCAAGATGGCGACCTCTGCGACGCCTTCAGCGCCGTCGCACCATTCTTCCAGTTCGGCGACCTGCTTGTAAACCTTGCCGATGCGCTCATAGACCGATGTGTCCAATTTGCCGCGCGGGTGTAGTTGGTCGCCGATGGAGCATTTGCCGCCTAAGGCAAGGGCATGGAAGCACTCGTAAGCCAGCGCCGCTTCCGTTTTGAGCGTCCCGAAATCCGCCCAGCTGCGATGGAAGCGCGCCGTCATGCCCAAAAACTCCTTCCAAATTGTCCGCACATATCGGGCGAAGAAAGGAAAGTGCAAGTAGCCCCAACCGCCGGTCGGCAGCGATTCAATCTCTTGGTGGGTGTAAAAGGGCGCCTCGCGGCTTGTGCCGATGCGCAATCGGCTGTTGTGGTAGATGCTTGCTTGTGGGCGGTAGTGTTTGACGATTTCGTTCACGCGTCCCATAAAGCGTTCGCAGACTCGCCGCGCAAACTGGCGGGCGTGAGCGGCGTCTTCGGGGTTCAACCCTTGCGCCAGCATGTCGTGCCGACACTTCTCGCAATAGCACTCCCACTGCATCACGATGTCAAAGAACACGCCATCAACGGCGTAGCCTTTGACGACCTCTTCCGCTTGCGCCGCCACATAATCGGCATACTCGGTGTTCAAGCACAGCCAGCGCCAACCGGCTTGAAACGGCTCGGCACCGATGAACTTGCCCTCACGATTGACCTGTCGCCATTCGGGATGATGTTCCGCCGCCCAATTGTCCCAAACGACGCTGAGGTAAGCGGCGACGCGAACGCCGTAGCGATGGCAGGCTTCCACCATGTCGCCCAGCAAATCGCGCTTCAAGGCGGGATGTTTGACGCCGACTTTCGTGTCGTAGTAACTCATGCCGTGATGGCATTTGGCGAAGACGGTGACGGAGTTGACAAAGGCGTCTTTGAGCGTGCGGGCAAAATCGTCGGGGTCAAACTCGGCAGCGACATCGGGGATGAGCGGCGAAGTGTGAAAGTCCAGATGAATTTGCCGAAACGGTAACCTGCCCACTTTGACCACCTCCGTCGTTTTTTCGGCGGGAAGTTCCAACGCCTTGACCCCCAAAGTGACGCTTCGGTAAATTGGGCGCTGATGAGATGCTGCCGTTACAATGCTAACCGCCTGCCAATGGCGGGAAGAAACTGACGACATCGCCGTCGTTGAGGTGTTTGCCGCGATGGGCTTCTTGGTCGTTGACGAGGATGACAGCGCCGACATCGCCGATGCCTAACGCTTCAACGACGGCGTTGACCGTCGCCCCGTCAGGTAACTCCAACTCCAACGGCATGCGGCGATTTTCAGGCGGCAACCGCTCCAGCAGCGGACCGAACAGTTTCACCTTCACCCGCATCGTCGCGTCACCGCAATAATTTTGGCAGTCCTTCGCCACGCCGAGCGAGGTGAGCGTAGGATGTGGCAACTGACGGACGAAGAGATTGAGCGCCGATATCGGCATCAACGAACCTGTTGCCGCCCGTACCCTCGCGTTAGACAGGGGTTCTTCGGGGGCAGCGCATTCTAACCGTTTATCGGTGACCGTCACGGTGAGAGCACATGCAGATGTGCCCCGAATGCAGTGCGGACAACAAGGACACGGCGCGGTTCTGCATCCGTTGTGGTGCCCCGTTGCGACGGTTGCGGGGGCGGGGAACGGTGTTGCAAGGACGGTATCGGCTGGAACGGGTTTTGGGATGCGGCGGGATGGGCGCGGTCTATCTGGCGACGGATTTGCGGTTGGGCAACAAAGTGGCGCTCAAAGAGAACTTAGACATGTCGCCTGAAAGCCAGAACCAGTTTGCGATGGAAGCCCGCATCTTAGCACATCTGCGCCATCCCCATCTGCCCCGCGTGCAAGATTTTTTCGTCGCGGACGGACGGCAATATCTCGTCATGGACTACATTGCAGGCGACAGTTTGGAGGATTTGGTGCGCAAGCGAGGTCCACTGCCGCCAGCGGAAGCCGTGAAATGGTTGTTGCAAGTTTTAGACGCCGTGCAGTATTTGCACGCGCAAAATCCGCCCATCATCCACCGCGACATCAAACCCGCCAACATCAAATTGGGAACAGATGGCAAAGCATATTTGGTTGACTTTGGCATCGCCAAAGTGCTCCAGGCAGGCAACCGCACGCAAGCGGGTGCCCGCGCGGTCACGCCGGGCTATTCGCCGCCAGAGCAATACGGCACGGCACCGACCGATCAACGCTCCGATATTTACGCGTTGGGGGCAACGCTTTACTTTGCGGTAACAGGGCGCGTGCCGCCTGAAGCGATTGAGCGGGTGACGGGGCACACCGATAAACTCATCCCGCCCCGCAGCATCAACCCAACCATCCCGCCTGCATTAGAACAAGCCATTTTGCGGGCGATGCGGGTCACACCCGCTGAACGGTTTGCCTCGGTTGGCGAGATGCGGCGGGCTCTCAACACCGCTTTGACGGCTCCATCAGCGCTTCCCCAACCAAAATCGCGGCATCGCCCCCAACGAGCGCCGAGCAACCCCGCCAATTTACCGGCGACAGGGGTGTCCGTCGTCGCAGCCCCGATCTGGTTGCGCGCGGTCGCGTTCTTCCTGGACTTGCTAATTTGGGGCGGTGTCAGTTGGTTGGTGACTTTGGGATATGCGACGGCGTTAACTTATTGGTCGCAACAACCCTTTTGGTGGGTATGGGACGAAATGATGCAGCGACATGTGTTGAGTGCGATGTTTCTGGGCGGCTTTTTCATCTACCGCTCCCTAATGCACGCTGCAGCCGGACGCACCGTAGGTAAAGCCCTTTGCGGGTTACGGGTTGTGAACCGACAAGGACTACCTTGCGGCTGGTGGCGGGCAATCGTGCGCGAAATTATGTTCAGCCTCGTTTGGTGTGCCTGCGGGTTAGGTATCGTCTGGGCGCTCTTTGACCCTTACAAGCAGGGTTGGCATGACTTAGCGGCAGGCACCTTTGTCGTGCGCCATCAGTAGGCATTGAGCAGCGCGCTGGCTATCTGACGAACTCAGTGGGGAAAGCCGCTTCTTCCGTGCCTCTTCCAAACTCAAGTATCAATCTTGCTCAATCGTGAAGGGAGGAAGGGTCACTCCGTTGACGGCGCTCCTGACGAGCAACTTGCTTAGGGCGTTCCATTTCATGTGCCCGTCTACATAACTGAAGTTGGCGCCCTCCGTGTGGCGCCCTGCAATGACTTCGCGGCTTGCACTGGCTAAGCGCGGTGGGTTGGACGCTGAATTGTAAGTCGTCGGCTGCTCATTGACATTTGCCCATCCTTCCTCAAACCTGCCGCTGTTTGCTCCAGCCGGCAACGCGTCCCAGACCATGAAGGTTCCCGCAGGGTCAGCAATTTGTGCCAATGAGCGGAACCCCCAAGGGTGGTTTGCGGAAATACCTGAGATGCCGGAGCCGCTCCAATATGCCACATTGCCCGCATAACCGCCACGCGGGTAAGTGCTGTGAGGGTAAGGGTTATCAACAAGGTTGGGGGTTGGGTCAGGAACGTAAATGAGAGTGGCTGCGCTGGAGCAGACAAACAGTTGCTGATTTCTGACATAAGGCAGCGCCGCTTCCTCCCACTGGTAACCGCCAGGCCAATCGTTGAACTGTCCCGTAACGGTAAACCAGGTGTGAGGGTGGCGTTCATCGTAATCTTGGGCGTATTGAGCGATAGCCAGTTGAATTTGCCGCAGGTTGCTGCCACACGACGCTTGTCGCGCTTTTTCGCGGGCTTGGCTGAACACGGGGAACAGGATGGCTGCCAAGATGGCGATTATCGCAATCACCACCAGCAGCTCAATGAGCGTAAACCCTGCTCCCAACCGAGATGCGGCACGAAAAGGAAGCATTTGAAACCGATTCGGCATGGCACATCCCCCTTTGCCGGTGAGGTTTTCTGTGCTGTCGCTGTTTATGCCACAGACAGGGGCAAGTTTTCAATAGGCGGAGGGTCATGGGTGTGCGAGAGGGGTCACCCATTGAGACGAGCCGTCAGCAAAGTGTTCGCGCTTCCAAATGGGCACAATTTCCTTGATGCGTTCAATGGCGTAACGCGCGGCGTCAAAAGCGTCTGCCCGATGGGGCGCTGCGACGACGATGGCGACCGAGACTTCCCCGACTGACAGCGTTCCGACCCGATGAACGAGAGCGACACGGCTTAATTGCCAACGCTGTTGCATCTCTTCCCCGATGCGCTGTAATTCCTGTTCCGCCATCGGGACAAAGGCTTCGTAAGTGACGGCGGTGACGGTTTTCCCGTGGCTATGCCGCCGCACTGCCCCCAAAAAGGTCACGACGGCGCCCGCTTCAGATGTTTCCACCATGTGCAGCAGTGCGGGCACATTGATCGGTTGGTCGGTGACAGCGACAAAAGGGGAAGCGGTCACGCTCCCCCCGCTGACAGGTGGGATGAGCGCCAGATGGTCACCGTCTCGCAACTGCAGCGCCCCTTCCACATAGCGCCCGTTGAGGGCTAACCGGCAATGCGGTAGCAACTCTTGCAGTGACGGGAAACGTTCCGCCAAAGTTGCCATGACCGTTGCGACCGAAGTCGTTGCGGGCAACACCGTTGTCACCCGTTCGCAACCTGTCAAGTCTTTGGTGGGTCCAAAAAACTGAACATGCACTTGAACTTGAGGTGCCATTGACCATCACCTAACTGGGCGCCAGCGATTGATTTGTGAACTTCCCTGACGCTACCGATTGCACGGGCAAGTTGAACGGCAGTCAATCGTTAGACCAATGTGCGACGCCGATGCCCAAAAGGGAGCGAGCACGCTGCCACCATCGGAACACCTGCTGAAACGGTGGGTGGTGACGCAGGAAAGCGAAAGGACGCCAAAATACTTTCACCTGTGCGTCCGATTCCACACTGAACCAAGACAACGCCCGTCCCAGCGCCAGCCCCGCGAAAGTGCCCCAGAAAAGGCTCCACAGCCCGTAGTGGCGTAAACCCCAACAAATCAACAGTGCCAGTAACCCCACGACGGTGCCAACCGATACGGGAAGCAGTGACGAGTCACCGTTAAGCACAACCACACGGTGCGAACGCCCTGTGGCGTCGGTCAAGGTGCGGGTAGATAATCGGTGCACTTTGGCGGTGTCTCCGCTCAAGTGCAATCCCCACGCGACCACGCCGCCAAGTAAAGCGCCGACGAGGGTCGGTATCGGCTCTTGAACCAGTTGCGTAGCGGCGTAAATCGCGCCGATCAAGCCCAGCAGCAAATCCAAAACGGCGATGCGCCAAAGCATTTCCGCTACCACCAACACGCTCAAACCGAGCAAGGCGAGCACGATAATAACAGGGACAAAAACAACCGCCCCTAACAAGCCGCCTATTGCGAGCAATCCCAGCACGACGACCATCGCCACCGCTAACACGCCGGCGGGTAACAAATATTCACCGAAAAACCCTTTCACGGACGCCCACCAGTTTTGGTCGGGGCGTGTCACGGGCACCACCTCCAAACGATTTTGCGCGCTTTGATTATGCTCCGCCTTTTGCACTATTATGCCTCCTCGGTGGCGCTATCAGGCGGCACCGAGGTGATGTCCATAAACGGCGCGAGCACTTTGCGCGGTTTGTTGCCTTCCGCAGGACCGATGATCCCGGCTTTTTCCAGTTGGTCAATCAATTTGCCCGCTCGCGGGTAGCCGATCTCCAACTCTCGCTGCAGCAAACTGGCGGATGCGTAACCCTTGCGTCGCACGACCTCTACGGCGCGGTCAAACAGCGGGTCCTTTTTATCCAACCGCACGCCCAACCACTGCGCTTCTTCATCTTCGTCGCTGTAAACATCAAATAGGTAGTCGTCAGGTTCACCATATTCGTTGACCAACACCTCCACGACCCGATGGACTTCCTGCTCGGTGAGGAAAGCGCCTTGGATGCGAATCGGCTTGGGGGCATCAATCGGTTGGAACAGCATATCCCCGCGTCCGATGAGCCGCTCGGCACCGTTGCAATCCAAAATCACGCGGCTGTCCGTTTGCGACGCGACGGCAAAGGCGATGCGGGACGGGATGTTGGCTTTGATGAGTCCGGTGATGACATTGACTGAGGGGCGCTGCGTGGCGACGACCAAGTGAATACCCGTCGCCCGCGCCAATTGGGCGATGCGGCAAATCAACTTTTCAAACTCGCTGCCGGCTTGCATCATCAAGTCGGCTAACTCGTCAATAACGACGACGATGTGGGGCAGCGGTTCAGCGGTCTCATCGCCTTTTACCGTCTCGTTGTAACTGTCAATGTTGCGGACGCCTCGTTCGGCGAAAAGGCGATAACGCCGTTCCATCTCGCGGATCGCGCACTTCAACGCCCGTGCAGCGCCTTTCGCGTCCACGACGACCGGGTGCGCCAAGTGTGGGACACCGTTGAACAGCGTCAACTCCACGCGCTTGGGGTCAATCAGGCTCAACTTTAACTCGTCGGGGTGTGCCCGTGCCAGCAGGCTGACAATGAGCGAGTTGAGGCAAACGCTTTTCCCACTGTTGGTCGCCCCACCGATAAGCAAATGGGGCATTTTGCTCAAGTCCGCCAACCGCGGCGTGCCGGCGATATCTTTCCCCAACGCGAAGGTCAGTTTGGACGGTGCCGCCTTGAACTGCTCCAACTCCACCAACTCGCGGAGCCGCACCAACGCGATGCGTTTGTTGGGGACTTCAATGCCGATGACGCTTTTGCCTGGCACCGGCGCTTCCACGCGGACATCTATTGCCGCCAGCGCCAGCGCCAAATCGTCGGCGAGGTTTTCAATCCGCCTGACCCGAACGCCCGGCGCCGGCTGCACCTCATAACGCGTGATCACCGGACCGCGCTTGACATTAACGACCTTTGCCTCAATCCGAAAACTTGCCAATGTTTCTTCTACCAAGCGGATGCCTTCCTCTTCACTCGCCGCTGTTTCAGGGTTGTCTTCAGGGCGCGGCGGGTCCAAGACGGACACGACTTTTTCGTAGTGCTCGGGCAGGAACGGCAAGTCGCGGCGCCGTCCTCGCTTGGGCGCTGTCGCGGCTACCAGCGTTTCCATCGGGAACGGAAATTCTGCGTCCTCAGAGGGGTCATTGCCGACCGAGGGGCGCAAGGGCTCAGCCTTTGCCGGCTTCTCTTGCCCGTGGGCGCCAGCGGGCGAGGGTTCTGGTGGCGCTGGATGGGGTGTCGTCGGGGACCGTTTTATGCGCTCGTCAGCGGACGACGATGGAGTGGACGCCGCGCGGCGTTCTTGGCGCTTGTGCCGGTAAGATCGCCACGCCTCGGCGCACCGTTGCTGTATTGACCGCACGATGTCGGTCAATGTCCGTCGCGTTGCGACCAAGCATCCGACCAGCGTCAGCGCCATTAAGACAATCACGGCACCGACATCGCCGAAGGCTTTGCGCAAAAGGAAAGCAGTGGCGGCACCGATCCAACCGCCGTGCGTGGGCACCATCTCTTGAGCCCACTCATTGCCGCGCGGCACCGTCAAATGCACCGCTGTCACCAACACCCACAGCAATGCCCCACCGCCCACAAGAAGCGGCGCTAACGGGAGCCGCCGTTTTTGCACGATGAGCGCTAAGCCCAAAAAGGCGGTCAGGACAGTGAGCGCCCGAGCGCCCAAGCCCAGCAGCGTTGTGAGCGCTGTCACGAAGTGCCGTAGGACGACACCACCACCGCTGCCAGACAGACCGACGAACAGCAACCCCCCAACTGCCAACAGGACGATACCAGCCACTTCATACCACAAATCGGACGGCACGATACGGTTTGGCGTCCCTTGGAACCTGCTTTTGCGCCCGATTTTTCGTCGCTCTGGCATAGACAACATGCCTCCACGCGTCGGCTGCCCCCGAAAGTCCCTGAGCCGTGCATTTAGCATAACGCTGAAACGGCGCTGAGGCATCGCGCCCTTTCCGGAAAGCGTGTTCCCTACCCTGCCGACTTTGCGTGCGCCGGCAGGGACGCCCGCGCAAGTAACGGCAACACGGCACGCTGCAGGCACACCCTCCGAATCAGGTGACTTCCAAACTGATATCCAACGCAGAGGCGGAATGGGTTAGAGCCCCGACGGAAATCAAATCCACGCCCGTTCGGGCGAATGCTTCCACTGTTTCTAAAGAAACACCCCCAGAGACTTCCAACAGGGGGCGAGGCTGATGCATCTGTTCGCTCCATGCCCGAACGATTTCCACAGCCTCTTGGACCTCATCCACACCGAGGTTATCCAGCAAAATGGCGTCCACATTGCAGGCTAAGGCTTCTCGCACTTGGTCTACGCTTTGTGCCTCTACCTCTATGCGCAACAGGTGGTGAACGGACGAACGCACCCGGCGGACCGCCTCCGTTAGGCTGCCAGCGACACGGATGTGGTTGTCCTTGATCAACACCCCATCGGACAGCCCGAAACGATGATTGACACCGCCGCCGCAGCGGACAGCGTATTTTTCCAGCAACCGCAAAGTCGGTGTCGTTTTACGCGTGTCTGCGATGCGGACGCCGTAAGGGGCAACTTTGTCCACGAAGCGACGGGTGAGCGTGGCGATCCCAGAGAGGCGTTGCAGGAAATTTAGCGCTGTCCGTTCGCCTGTCAGTAACGCTCTCAATCGCCCTTGCACTTGGGCGATGGTCATGCCAGCAGCGACACGGTCGCCGTCGGCGACACGAGCGGTGAAACGGGCATCGCTGTCCAACGCTGTAAAAACCATCTGAGCGATTGCCAATCCGCAAATTACGCCGTCGCTTTTCGCGATGAGAATGCCCACCCCTTGGTCATCAGCGTGGACGATCGCTTCCGTCGTGACATCGCCCGAAGGGGCATCTTCGCTTAACGCCCGCTCCACAAGATGACGCACCCACTGGGCGTCCAGCATCACAATCACCTCCGTCGGGGGCTGTCCCGACCCGTCAGCAATTTTGTGAGGAGCCAGCCCGATAGCGCTACAATCCAAGACACAAAAGGGGGCAAAGGCATGCGGTGGCGGCAACTGTGGCGAGCAGAATGGTTTGCCCCGCTGCTGGCGCTGACAGTCCTGAGCGGGGCGCTGGCAGTCTATGTCCCTGCCTTCCGCACCGTAGAAAATTTCCGCAACATCGGTTTCCAGACGGCGGTTATCGTTCTGCTGTCGGTCGGACAAACCCTTGTCATCATCGCGGGCGGTATTGATTTGTCGGTCGGTTCCGTGTTAGCGCTCGTCGGGGTCGTGACGGCGCTTTTACTGCGTCACGAGATCACCGTCGCCATGGCTGCCAGCGGGGGATTACTCGTCGGTGTCGCCTGCGGGGCAATCAACGGGTTATTGGTCACGAAAGGGCGCATTCCGCCCTTCATCGCCACGCTGGGCATGATGGGTGTTGCGCGCGGTTTGGCGTTAGTGCTCAGCGGTGCCCAAAACATTTTCATCCCCGAAGACAGCCCGTTTTTGGAGTTGGGCACGGGGCACCTGTTGGGCTTGCCGCTCCCTTTCGTGATCGCCGCGATAGCCTCGGCGCTAACGGAAGCCCTATTGGTCTTCACGCGATTGGGACGGCACATTTACGCCGTCGGGGGTAATCCTGAAGCCGCGAGGCTCTCCGGCGTGCCTGTCCGGCGGGTGTTGTTAATTGTGTTTGCCCTTTGCGGGTTGACCGCAGGGCTCGGAGGAGTGGTGGAAACCGCCCGCTTGTCCATCGGGCAGCCCACTGGTGGGCAACTTTATGAACTCCATGCCATCGCCGCTGCGGTCATCGGCGGCGCCAGCCTTGCCGGCGGGCGCGGTAGCGTGTTAGGCACTGTGCTGGGCGCGTTGTTGATGGCAGTCATTCGTAATGGCAGCGATTTGCTCAACATCCCTTACGAATGGCAACAAGTCATCTTGGGATGTCTCGTCGTGATGGCGGTCTTGTTAGATCAGTGGCGACGACGCTGACCCTCGCCCGCCCCTGTTGTTGACGGTGACACTGTAGCGTTTTAAACTTTACGGCGCCGGCGGGCCCGTGGTGCAGCCAGGTTAGCACACCGGCCTGTCAAGCCGGAGGTCGCGGGTTCAAGTCCCGTCGGGCCCGCCATCACTCTCACCGCCAGGGTAGCTCAGTGGTAGAGCACCGGACTGAAAATCCGGGTGTCCGCGGTTCAACTCCGCGCCCTGGCACCACTGCGTGAACATTTGCCATCGCTCCATCGTCGCCGGAGGCGTCACCGCCTTCAAACCTCCCCGATCAACCGACCGACTCAACTACTCCGCCGTCGCGCTACCTGCGTGACTTCAGCACAAGTCGGTGAGGGACAAAATTTGTGGGGGGTGACCGAAAGGGTTGACACGACCCATTCGCCTGCGCCGCTGATACGCTATACGCTCGTTGGGATGCAAGCGGTGCAGGAGAAACTGCACTGGGCGGCTCGGCAAGCGGCTACAGGCAGAGGCGCTGTGGCTTTGTGAGCGAGGTGATGAAAAGTGAGCAAACCTATCGTGAGTGTGTCGGGCATTCGGGGCGTGATCGGGAAAACTTTACCCCCCGAAGAAGCGTTGCGTTGGTCGTTGGCTTACGGGACGATGGTTAACGGGGGCACGGTCGTGTTGGGGCGCGACACGCGCCCGTCGGGTGAGATGCTGCGGGGCGCGGTGCTGGCAGGGTTGCTTTCAACGGGATGTAGGGTCATTGACTTAGGCGTCGTCCCGACACCCACTTTACAATTGGCGGTGCAACATTGGCAGGCGGACGGGGCGGTCGCGGTCACCGCATCCCACAACCCTGCCGAATGGAACGCCTTGAAATTTTTTGAACCATCGGGCATGTATCTGGACGCCGAAGGGTTGAAGCGGTTGCGGGCGATTTACGAGAGTGGCGCCTTCAAGCGTGCCTGTTGGAACGAAGTCGGGCAAATCCAAACCGATGCGACCGCCATTGACCGCCACATTGAGCGCATCTTGACCTGCGTGGATGTGGAGCGCATTCGGGCGAAGAAGTTTCGGGTCGTCGTTGATTGCGTCAATGGTGCGGCGTGTTTCATTTCGCCCCGTTTATTGGAACGATTGGGCTGTGAAGTTATCCCGCTGTTTGCGGAACCGACAGGTGTTTTTCAGCGTGACCCCGAACCGATCGCAGAAAACTTGGGCGAACTGTGCCGCGTGGTGCGCGAAACGCGCGCCGATGTCGGCTTTGCTCACGACGCCGATGTGGACCGCCTCGCAATCGTTGCGGATGGGGGCGAAACGCTGGGCGAAGAGATGACGCTCGTCATCGCCGTTTACCATGTGCTCGCGCATAAGGAGCGGGGCGCGGTCGTGACCAACTTGTCCACGACGATGGCGGTGGATGAAGTGGCGCGACAATTTGGTGTCCCCGTTTACCGCACACCCGTCGGCGACATCAATGTCAGCAAGCGGCTCAAGGAAGTCGGCGGCGCTATCGGCGGAGAAGGTAACGGTGGTGTGATCTACCCGCGCGTCCAATATGCCCGCGACGCGATCGCGGCGCTGGCATTGGTGTTGGAGTTCATGGCAATGCACGAGGAACCGCTGAGCGCGTTGGTCAAAAAACTGCCCCGCTACCACATGGTCAAAAAACGCTTGCCCATCGGCACGATGGCGGTGCATGAACTGCTGGAGCGAATCAAGCAACGCTACACCGCAGAGGAAGTCATTGAGGAAGACGGCGTCAAGTTACAATGGGATGACCATTGGGTTCATGTCCGCCCGTCGGGCACTGAGCCAATTTTACGGGTCATCGCTGAAGCCAAAACACCCGAATACGCCGACCGACTTTGTGACGAGGTCATCGCCGATTTGCGTCAGTTCTTGATCCCTTGATGCAGTGGCGCAAAGGGGTGGAGGCGATGCAGGTCGGGTTCGCACGCGTGGACATCACACCGCCTGCCGGTGCACTGATTCCGGGCGGTTTTCGCCGCCTCGTCTCTACCGGTGTGCATGACCCGCTGCACGCGACAGCGTGTGTGTTGGACGATGGCAAAACGATGGTCGCCATCGTCTCGGTGGACGCTTTATCGGTGAAGGGCTCGGTGGTGAAGCAAGCGCGCCAGCGAATTCAGCAGCGCTGTGGAATCGCCCCAGCGCAGGTGCTCATCGCCGCCACCCACACGCACACGGGCGGACCGATCGCTGATGTCTTTGAGAGCGAAGCCGATTTGTCTTATTGTGCCTTCGTCGCGGAGCAAATCGCTAAGGTCGTTGAGGCAGCGACGGTGCAGCGGCGCCCTGCGACTGTCGGGGTCGGTGTGGGCGACGCCGAAGGCTTGGCGTTCAACCGCCGCTTCGTCATGCGCAACGGTTTACACCAAACCCATCCGGGCAAAGGGCATCCAGACATCGTTAAGCCCGCCGGTCCAACTGACCCAACGGTCGGCGTCGTCGCCGCCCGCGACGGGCAAGGGCATATGCTCGGCTGCATCGTCAACTTCGCCTGCCATTGCACCGTCATGGGAGGGTCGCAGTTCAGCGCCGATTACCCGTTTTACCTCGGTGAAACTTTGCGACGCGTGTTTGGCGAGCAATGCGTGGCGGTGTTTTTGCCTGGAGCGTGCGGAGATGTGACGCAGGTGGATAACCTGAGCCTGCGCGAACGCGAGTTCGGTGAGCGCTGGGCGTGGCGCATCGGCACGGCATTGGCAGGCGTCGTCGCGCAAACGGTGGCGCAAATGGACTTTCATGCGGAAGCGCCCCTGCAAGCGGCGGTCACCTCGGTCGCGCTGCAGCGACGGCGTGTGCCCGAAGCGTTGCTGGAAACAGCAAAGCAGTTGCTGGCACAGAACGGGACGCCCAGCGTAGAGCGCATTTACGCCCGTGAATGGTTGCTCTTGGCAGAGAAAGTGCAACGGCAACCGACCGTGACCGCTGAAGTGCAAGTCATCGGCATCGGGCGGTGTGCGTTGGTCGGCATCCCGGGTGAACTGTTTTGTCAATTCGGTTGGGACATCAAACGGCGCTCCCCCTTTCCGCTGACTTTCGTCGTGTCGTGTGCTAACGGGATGGTCGGCTATTTGCCGACGCCTGACGCTTTTAGAGGCGGCGGTTACGAAGTGCGATTGGCGCGGTCATCACAATTGATGCCCGATGCAGGTGAACGGTTGGTCGCCGAAGCGGTGCGGCTGCTAAACGATTTCACCGTTCCGCCAGCGCCTGCTGTGAACCCAACCACGACACCGCCGTGGGATGTCGGGGCATCCCCACCTGCATTGACCGGACTTACGGAAGTTGACCCGTGAGCACCCACAAACGAGGGCAATTGAAGCGACAAGGCTGCCAAAGCAAGGGGAAACGCGGATGCGACCGATGCGGGTATGGCTGCAGCCGTTGGGAGACGCCGATTGGCATCTGTTAACGGCAGTGGCGGCGCAAGTGCCACAATTTTTGCCCTTCGTCCGCTGCCAAGTCGCAGCGCGGTCGGCGCCGTTGCCTGCCGTGCCGCGCAACGGGCAAGGGCAATGGCGTGCCGATATGTTGCTGACGCACTTGTTCGTCCCGCCCGGTTACGACCGCGTCGTCGGCGTCACTGCCGTGGATTTGTTCGCGCCGCCTTTGCGGTTCATCTTCGGCGTTGCGGAGGTGAACGGGCAACGCGCGCTTGTTTCGCTGGCGCGTCTGATGGACACCGATGAACGCATCACGCAGCGGCGGACACTGAAGGAAATCTTACACGAATTGGGACACACTCTGGGCTTACTTCATTGCCCTAACCCCCGATGTGTTGCCGCCTTCAGCACCACTTTGGCGGACACTGACCGCAAGGGTCCGTCTTTCTGCCCTGCCTGCTGGGAGCGGCTGGCAGCAGCGTGGCGACGGATAGGTGAACCGCAGGGGGATCCAAAGACGCCATGAGGCAAGGTCAATCGCGCCGCCATAAAGCGCCTGTCGCGCCAACTGCCCTACAGGGGCTGTTGAAGCGGTGGCGGGCGTTCTGGCTTTTTCACCGAGGCGTCACGGCGTTGTGGCGTGGGCGCTACCGACAGGCGGCGCAACTGTTGGAACGATTTTTGGCAGCGGTGGGCGACGACGCCTTTGCGCGGATGCACCTTGCATGGGCACATTGGCATTTGAAGCATGTCGGCACCGTTCGCTTACATGCGGTGCGGGCAACGGAGTTGATGCCCCATCACGCACCGGCGTGGGTCTTTGCCGGCAAGTTGATGGCGCTGCGAGACAAATGGGACGATGCCGAGCGCTTTTTGCGTCATGCCTTGCACCTGCAACCCGATAACTTAGTCGCTGCCAGTTGGTTGGCGCTGGTGCTGCTGCAGACGCGTCGGGAGCGCGAAGGCATTGGGCTGCTGCAGCAGTTTCCCGTCGCCGATGACCCTTACTTGCAAGCGCGGCTGGTGCTGCACTTGGAACGCTTGGTGCACGAACGCGGGGAGCGCCCCCCGTTGCCGCCTGCCCAATTGCCCCGTTGGCTGTTTGTGCCAGCGGTGCGTCAATTGGTGGGTTGGTTGCTGCGCTGGCGCGGGGAGCGATTGTTGGAAGATGGGGCGTTTGATACAGCAGCGCAATGGCTCAACGCCGCCGTTCAATTACGCCCCAGCGATGTGTGGGCAAAGGTGCTGGGCGCGATCGCCTTGCTGGAAGGTGGGCACTGGACGCAAGCGGAGCAACTGCTGGCGCAAGTGCCCGAGACGCTGGTGGAGCGACGGATAGCGTTGGGGGCTCTACGGGTGCGCCAACGCCAACTCCCAGAAGGCGTCGCTTTGTTCCAAGACGCCGACTTGACGCATCCGTTAGTGCGCTATTACATCGGTTTGGCGCGGTATTTTCAAGGCGAAACGGAGCGCGCTTGCATCGCTTACTTGGAACCGCTCTACCGCGATGACCCATCCGCTCTACGCGTGCGCTTGCAGGAGTTATTGCGGTGGCTGACAACCAGTTGAGCCCTTTTCGCGAACGAGGGGCGATTGGGTCAAAGCGTCCACCAATCCGTCAATGGTGTGAACTGCGGAAACGATTGCGGGCACAAAGCCCCGTTGGCGGACGGCTTGCTCCGTGACGGGACCGATGACAGCGATGGCGGCGTTTTGCAGGATTTGTGTCGCCCGCGCTTCGCCCAACACAGCGAAAAATGCCTGAACGGTGGACGGGCTGGTGAAGGTGATTATGTGAATGGGGTCTCTGAGCAGCGCCGCCAAGTAATCGGGGGGCAACTCGGTTGGGACGGTGCGGTAAGCGTAGACTTCGTCCACTTGTGCCCCCGCTTGGCGCAGGCGGTGCGCCAACACTTCCCGCGCCCCATGTGCCCGCCACAACAAAAACCGCGGTGGGCGTGTCGCCGCGCTGACGACCTGCGTCGTCAGCAGTTCAGATAACCCCTCGTTGGTGTAGCGCTCGGGCATGGCGTCCCAGCAGATACCCCATTGGCGCAACGCGTCCCCTGTCGCTGGACCGATGACGGCAAATTTGGTGGAGGCGAAAACGCGGGCGTCAGCGCCGCGCTGCCAGACCCGCTCAAAGAAGGTGCGCACACCGTGCGTGCTGGTGAAAACGATCCAGTCGTAACCGCCCTGCAACGCCCGTTCAAGGGCGGCGTTCAGCGGCGCTTCGTCGTCAACGGGGACAATTTTGATGAGTGGCAAGCGGATGGCTTCCGCGCCCAAGTCTTCCAGCTTGGAAGCGAGGGCTTCCGCTTGCTCTTCCGCGCGGGTGACGAGGACGCGTTTGCCAAAGAGGGGTTTGCGCTCATACCATGCGATCCTTTCTCGCAACCGCACGACTTCGCCGACGACCAAAACGGCAGGCGGTTGGACTTGATGGCGTCGGGCAAGGTCGGGCAATTGAGCGAGGGGTGCGACAAGCGTGCGTTGGCGGGGCGTTGCCCCCCACTCAATCACAGCGGCGGGTGTTTGCGGGTCTTTGCCGCCGTCCAACAACTCGGCGACGATACGGGGCAACTCACTGACCGCCATGAGCGCCACGACTGTTTCCGCCGCCGCCAGCGCCTGAAACGGGGTAGGTTTCCCTTCCGCACCGTGTCCGGCGGCGACGGCGAAACTGGACGCGTAGCGACGGTCGGTGAGCGGGATACCCGCATAAGCGGGGACGGTGAAGACAGAACTCAGCCCCGGCACGATTTCAAACGGGATGCCCGCTTGCGCCAAGGCTTCCGCCTCTTCTGCCCCCCGTCCGAAGACGAAGGGGTCACCGTTTTTGAGCCGCACGACCTTTTTGCCCTCTCGCGCTTTGGCGATGAGCAATTCATTGATGGCAGACTGCGGTAACGGTTGGACGCCGCCGGGCGCTTTGCCCGCATAAATCAACTCGGCGTCCGAGCGGATGAACGCCATGACGGATGGCGTCAGCAAGCGGTCGTAGACGACGACATCCGCCCGCTCCAAGCACTCTTTGGCTTTGAGCGTCAACAAGCGCGCATCGCCCGGTCCGGCGCCGACAATCCAGACGAAACCGTTTGGCATGATGCCTCTCGCTCCTGCGCTGGCTGACAGGACAGCACGCAGTAAAATTGTAGGAGTGCCAAAGGCATTTTTTCACGCTCATAGAGCGCTCTGCGACGAGAACCTGTAAAGGGCGGTGACCTGCGATGCCGACCGTCTTGGTGTTGGGCGGTGCGGGCTTTATCGGCAGCAATTTTGCTCGCTATTGGCGTGCGGCGCATCCCGATTGGCACATCGTCGTTTACGACAAACTGACCTACGCGGGCAACCGCAGCAATTTGCACGATTTGGACGGTCAGCGCCATTTTACCTTCGTGCAAGGCGACATCTGCGACCGCGAGCAGTTGGACGCATGGGTCACAAAAGCCGACATCGTCGTCAATTTCGCCGCTGAAACGCATGTGGACCGTTCGCTGCTGCAATCGGGCGATTTCGTGCGGACGGATATTTTAGGCGTGCACACGCTGATGGAATGTGCCCGTCGGCACGGGACGGGGCTCATCGTCCACATCTCCACCGACGAAGTTTACGGACCGATTTTGGACGGCAGCGCCGCTGAAGACGCCCCGCTCAACCCGACCAGCCCTTACGCCGCCAGCAAAGCCGGCGGCGATTTGTTGGCGCTGGCGTATGCCAAAAGTTTCCGACTGCCCGTCATCATCACCCGTTGCTGTAACAACTTCGGTCCCTACCAGCACCCGGAAAAACTCATCCCGATGATGATCACCAACGCGCTGCTGGATTGGCCTTTGCCCGTTTACGGTGACGGGCGGCAAGTGCGCGAGTGGATTTTCGTGGACGACCATTGCCGGGCGCTGGACTTCCTCATTGAACATGGCAGCCCCGGCGAGGTTTACAACATCGGCACGGGCTACGAGCGCACCAACTTAGACGTCGTGCGGTTCATCTTGGAGCAGTTGGGAAAACCCGAGAGCCTCATTCGGTTCGTCGCTGACCGCCCTGCCCATGACCGGCGCTATTCGGTGAACTGGCAAAAATTGCACAAATTGGGCTGGGAGCCGGTGCACGCGTTTGAAGCGGCGCTGGCGCAAACGGTTGAATGGTATCGCGCCAACGAATGGTGGTGGCGGCAGATCCGCGACAGCGACGAGTTTCAGCGCTACTACGAAGCCAACTACGGGTGGCGATGGCAGCACGGGCAAGGCGCGTCACCGTGATCGCGCCGTCAGGTCGCTGAAAGGGCAATTACTTACCCCTCAAAAGGTGCTGTCAGTGGCATCGGCGGTGTTGCGCAGTTGCAAGCGCGCCGCTGCCTCGCGCAGATAGATGGGCAAATCTGCCGCGGCGATAGCGTCAGTGAGAGGTAAGGTGACGAACCATTTACCTGCAACGGGACGGGGCGTGCCCCGCTCCAAAACCTGCGGCAAGGCAGCAGCCCCGACCAAAACGGCGCTGACCGTGCCGACTTCCCGCGCGAACAGTTGGCGCAATTCATTTGTAGAAAGGGCGATCACGACTTGCGCGTAAAAATCGGCTGGTTCCTCGGTTACCTCGCCGTCAGGGGTGCAACGGGGACCGAGCAGGGCGAACCGCTGAATGAGTGCGTGGGGAGTCACTTTGTTGGTCGGGCGGGCGAAGGTGGAAACCCGTACCCGCACCCGCAAGGTTTGCATGACGACCAGATCGGTCAAACCTGATGGAGCGACCAGCAATCCACTTTCGCGCAGCGCGGTGAGAGCGAAAGTTTGCCCCAGTGCGGCAAGCCAACGGCTGAACAGATCACCGACGGCGAACATTTCTGCCCGATTGCGGGCTTCCACGAAATCGCCTGTCATCAATCGCGCCACGACCACACCCATGCGGTGGCTACCGACCTCCACGGCTGTTAGAGACCACTTCACACGCGTTCGCCCCCTCGTCCCTCATACGGGATGCAAAGAAGAGCGCCGGCGCTCCCCCGTTCAACGGTGAACGCCGGCGGTGCATCTGCCAGTTTCACACATTGTAGGACGCTTCGTGCGGTAGCGACAAGACGCGCCGAACGATGCGCAACAACTCATCGGGGTCAAAGGGTTTGACAAAGTAGCCTTCTACGCCCAACTGCCATCCTTGCAGCATCGTGTGCGGTGAGTCGTCCACCGAAATGATGATGACAGGCACCGACTGCCAGCGGGGATTGTTGCGGATTTCCCAAAGGACATCCAGCCCTTCCAGTTTAGGCAGGCGCAGGTCCAAAAGCACCAGGTCGGGCTTTGCTGCGTCCATGCGGTCTAACGCCTCTAAACCGTCCCGAGCCACTTCCACATGGAGCCCTTCCTGCTTCAGCAAAAAATGAAGAAGTTCCATGATGGCAGGGTCGTCTTCTACGACGAGCACGCGCTTGCCAGTCAAAATTAAATCACCTCCTTTCCCTGCGTTGGGCGACCGGCGTCGCCGAAAATTTTGTGCCATGTGGATCGGTCCTTTTTAAGCGACGGCGTATGCAATTGCCGGCGCTTCCTGGGCGCGGCGGCGCCAGTAGAGGATGTGCCTGAGGGCTTCTTCTATATCGGGATGTTCAAACTGGAAGCCTGCCGCTAACGCCGCCTGCGGCAGCGCCCGCTGACTGTGGAGCAGGATATCCGCCATCTCACCGTAAAGGGCGCGTAGGGCAAAGGTCGGCACAGGAAACAGCGCCGGTTTGCCGACGGCGCGTGCCAAAGAGCGGGTAAATTCACGATTGCGCACGGGGTTCGGGGCGACAGCGTTAATCGGTCCGCGCACTGTTTCCGTCGTCAAGGCGTGCACGATGAGGCGGGCGGCGTCTTGCCGATGCACCCATGCCATCCACTGCTGTCCGCTGCCCAACCGCCCCCCGATGCCCCACTCAAAAAAGGGCAGTATCCGTTCCAGAGCCCCTCCGCCGACACCGAGGACGACGCCGAACCGCACACAAACGACCCGCACTCCCAGCTCCGTCGCCCGTTGGGCTTCCTCTTCCCAGAGTTGACACACTTCAGCCAAAAAACCTGTCCCAGGGGGCGACGACTCCGTTAACTCTTCGTCGCCACGGTCCCCGTAGTAGCCGGTCGCCGAAGCGTTGATCAGCACCTTAGGGGGCTTTGCGGTCTGGCGCATCGCTTCCACGAGGTGGCGGGTCGTCAGCACCCGTGAGTCGCGGATGCGTTGCTTGGCGGCGGCTGTCCAGCGTTGGGCAACCGTCTCGCCCGCCAAGTTGATAACCGCATCGGCGCCGTCCAGCCAGCGTGGGGAAGGCGGCGCCTCCATAGTGTCCCACACCGCCGGGTAAATCCACGCGGGCAACTGATTCGCTTTGTCTTGGTGACGGGTAATAAAAATCAGCGCAAGGTCGCGCCCGAAAGTGTCATGTAAGCGCGTTAACACGGCTTGACCGATAAACCCCGTCCCACCTACTAAGACGACGCGCATTGTCAGTCCCCCTTTCGTGCGCCGTCGCTCCAATTGTGTCACGCTTGTATTTGCCCTCGTGCCGCACAATTTAATGCGGGTGATAAATGGATGACGGAGATGCGATTGCGCCCTTCCGTGCACCCCAAGTTAAAACCAGCGTTGCGGCGCCCCTCAGTGCATTGGCGGCGTGCGTTTGCGTCTGAACAGAGTGCCCGTCAATTGGCGGAATGGGTGGAAAGGCACGAATTGTTCCGCGCGCTGGCGTCTGCAGGGGTCATCCGCAAACTGCGATGGGACCGTTACCTTCCCCGTGACCGCTATTTGGCTTTCATGGAACGGCATGCCGTTGCCTTTGTGCATCGCCACCGTCTTTACGACCGCCCTGAGTGGCAATTCCTTTTAACGCACCCTCGTGCGGAAGAGTTTCTGCCCGATTGGGCACAACAATGGGGCGTCCCCGAACGCGAATTGCGGCGGGTGATTCGTTACCTGCGCCAGTATACCCCACCGCGACAGGACATGTTGCTGGCTGACTTTCGTGACGAACAGGCGGTGCCGGCTCCCAGCGGCGTGGACGATTTCGGGGAGCTGATAGATTTGGCGACGGATTTCGTCCGCCGCTACGGCGTCAGCCAGCAAGAGTTTGTGGACTACTTCCTCAGCGGGCGTTATTCCCCGGAAGTTATCGCCCAGCGCTTCGGTTGTTCCGTTGCGGAAGCCCGCTCTCTGCTGGACGCTTTAGATCATTTGGAAGTGCAAGAAATGGTCGTCGGCGCACCGCTTACCATGGAGCCCTTGCCGCAGGTGCCGGCGACCGACTCCTTATTGGCAGAAGTATGGGTGGACAACGAGGGGCAAGTGCGTTGGCGGTTCGTTCAGCAGCGATATTATCTGCGCTACCTCATTGATTGGGAACGATTGGCGGAGTGGAAACGCCGACAGGGCACTGCGCCGGCGTTGACCGATCTGTTGGACGCCCTGCAGGCGCTTAACGAGCGAAGCGGCGTTTTGGCGTCATTGGTGCATCGTGTGTGCCAAGCCCAGAGAGAGTTTTTAGTGACGGGTGCTCCGCTCTCGCTGCGCCCATTGACGCAAGCCGAAGTCGCCCGCCAAATCGGATGCCACCGTTCCGTCGTGTGCCGGTTGGTGCGAGGGCAGTGGATCAAGACACCGCATGGGCGCATCCCGTTAACTGACCTGCTGCCCCGCACGCAGGAAATCGTTGCCCGCCTCTTCCACACCTATCCCGATTGGAGTGACCAGCAGATCGCCGATTACCTACAGCAGCGATGGGGCGTTCGCCTTAGCCGTCGCACCGTCACTTACCATCGCCACCGCGCACAGGCAAACGGCGCGCTCCCGCAAACCGCGCGGCGTAGTAAGGGTCACTCAAGGGCGTGACCGTCACCCGCCCGCGTCCACTGGACGCATGGATGAACTTGCCGTCGCCGATGTAAATGCCGACATGGGTGATACCGCGGCGCCGTGCCGTGTTGCGGAAAAAGACCAAGTCGCCAGGGCGCAACGCCGATTTTTTCACGGGCACGCCCATGCGAAAAAGTTCCGCTGCCGTCCTCGGCGCCCGAATCCCGTAACGGCTCAGCAAAAAGTAGACGAAGCCCGAACAATCAAATCCACGCGAGGGTGAACTGCCCCCATAGCGGTAACGCAACCCCAAATAACGCCGCGCTGTGCGCACTAAAGCGGCACCGCTACTTTGCGCCGTTGCGGCGTTGGACTTTGAAGGGTGCGAGAACATACGCTGTGGCGCACCGACCTTCGCAGGTGCAGCCCGAGACGGCGCGGCTCCTTGTTGTTGCTGCTTCTGCTTGTGTCTTGCTCCCACGACATCGGCGAACCCTTTGACGATTACTTTCTTTTGCGGGGAGGTAGGCGGCACACTCTGCGCCACCATTACCACACTGGCGGTCGCACCAACGATGACCGCCAACCACCAACGCCCACGCATTCTTACGCCTCCTTTCCACCCAGTGTTACAAACCCCTAACAGGCTAACGCCTGCCCTTTTGCCCGTCAAGCCCGGCGGGGCGCGCAGCGCGCTCCGATGCGGTAACCTTTTGATGCAATGGCAGTGACCTGCAAGCCTTTGATGAGCCGCCGCAAAATGGCATGACAACATAACGGCGCGTCAAGAGACGCGCCCTCCGAGGAACTGCCGAAAAGAAAAATTCAACTAAAGGGACAGTTCACAAACGCTGGTGGGTTTTTGCTGAACTTACCGAAGGAGAGATGGTGAGCATGCGACAGTGGTGCAGCGCGATGGCGTTAGCGGTGGCGGCGTCAGCGTCAGGGGCATGGCATCACCCGCTTGCCTATCACGGCAACGGTTATTGGCGCACCCGCGCCGTCGTGCAAGTGACGAACACCAGCGACCAACCTCAAATCGGTGTGCCCATCACGCTGTCCATCGGCACAGCGCTTCCGTCACTGCCTTTGGCGGGTAAGGAGGTCAAAGCCGTTCGCCTCTGCGACGAGCGCGGGTTAGAGTTGCAATATGACCTACGGACGGCGCAAGGCACACCCCGACGCAACGGCGCTTTGCAAGTCGGCGACCGTTTGTCCTTCTTCGTTGAAGTGCCCGCCAAGGCGACCGTCCGCTACTTCGTCTATGCCGACAACCCGCAAGCGTGGTCGCCCCCTGAGTTCATCCGCACGAGTTTGGTCAACGGCAGTTTTGAAGCAGGCGACGATGACCCCGACGATTGGGAGCGCGTTGACGAAGACGCCCTGCACCGCCTGGTTTGGGGGCAAGGCGTCGCGCGAACGGGACAGCGGTCAGTGCAAGCGATAGTCGCGGAAGGCGCGCCGCCATCTTGGGTCAAATTTCAACAGGCGCAAATTCCCGTCCTGCCCGGCAAGCGCTATCGCTTGCGCGGCTGGGTGAAGGCGCAAAACGCAAAGGGCACGGTCGGTTGGTTCATCCATGTCTTCGGGACAAAAGGCGAATGGCTCGTCAATCAGGTGCTCAACGCGGGCGACGGCACTTACGATTGGCGCCCCGTTGAGTTCACCTTCACCGTCCCCGCAAACGGGTGCTACGCGACCGTCGGCACGGTGCTTTACGGAACGGGCATCGCATGGTTTGACGATGCGGCGTTGGATCTGTTGGACAAAGATGAGTTGCCGTTACGGGTGCAAGTCACCAGCGTGGAAACGATGCGGCTGACGCCCCACACGCAGGCGTCGGCGTGGACGGACGCGACCGTGTGGCGCGAGCGCGTTCCGCTGACGGTCTATCACTTTGACGGTCAACCGACGACAGCCCTTGTTTATGCCGATTTGCGCAAAGTCCTTTGGCGTTTTTCAACGGTGCGTCGTCCTGTCGGGTTGCGCATCGTTGACCCACAAGCCCCACCAAGCAAGCGCATTTGCCCCCATTGGCGGTTGGGCGACGGCGTTTTGTTCCTTGCGACCTTGCCTCCGCGAAGCGCCAAGCGGTTTGACCTTTACCTTTCAGCGACCGCAGCCAGCGAAGGCGAACGCGATCCTGCGGCGCTGCTGTCTAGTCCCGCCAACCTCGTGCCCAACCCGAGTTTTGAGGAGCGGGACACAGGGTTGCCGAAGTTTTGGCAGGTTGACCGACGGCAAGGGGTTGTGGCGCAAGTTGTGCCCGGAGGCAAATTTGGTGAGTTAGCGGCGCAGTTGCAAATTGCGTCTGCCCTCCAAGGGCAATGGGTCGGTTGGCGGTTGCCCGTTCCTGTCAAGCCCAACCGCACCTACTTTTACAGCGGGTTCATCAAAACTGAAAACACCCCGACACCCGTTCGCCTGCACGGGCATTGGCACGATGCGCAGCACCGTTTGAGCCAACAAG
Organism: bacterium HR17; assembly: GCA_002898575.1. NCBI lineage: Bacteria > Candidatus Fervidibacterota > Fervidibacteria > Fervidibacterales > Fervidibacteraceae > Fervidibacter > Candidatus Fervidibacter japonicus. The sequence goes on along the minus strand of BEHT01000017.1, from coordinate 20,803 downwards.
CGCCCTTTTTCTCCACACATCCGCCCGTCGCTGCAGGGCAAGGCTGGACGCACACTTTCGCCTTCGTGGAAAGCCCTGGCGATGCTGCGTTCGCTGAACTGCACCTGACGACGAACGCGCCGGGCACTTTTTGGCACGACGGGGTCTTTTTCGGTGAAGTTTTGCAAGCCGTTGTCGGCGAGTGGGAACGGCAAGCCCAGAACCTGCGAGCACGCAACGCCGCGCCCCTACAAGTTTGGGCGATCAACCCGCTGGTCAAAGTGTTTCCCGACACGCCGCCTGAGCCGATGCCCGAGCGGATTGCGGTGCTGATGGTGCGCAACGAGTATGAATCGGTGCAAATTGCGTTGCGCAGCGACCATCCCGTTCGTCAAGTGCGCGTGGAAATAACGGCGTTGAAAGATGCGCAAGGGCGCATTTTGCCGCCGCCCGAACTGTGGCGGGTCGGCTATGTGCCTGTTGACCATCCCAGTGCCTACTATTCGTCGCAACTGCCCGCATGGTATCGGCTCGTGCCCAAAGGGCAAGGCAGCAGCGACGGTTGGGCAGGCGAATGGGCTGACCCGTTGACACCGCTGCAGCCTTTTGATTTGCACCCCAACCGCACCGAAGCGGTTTGGTTCGTGTTCTACGCCCCACCTGATGCGCCCGCGGGGCGCTATGAGGGTCAAATCCGCATCAGCGCTGCATCGCGGACGCTCACGCTGCCCGTTCAAGTGGAAGTCGTGCCGTTGACGCTCCCGCAGGAGACGGAACTCACTGTCATCTTTGACTTGCGCGGGCGCATCGTCCCTCAACTGCAAGCGGACCCCGAACGGCTCAAAGCGTGGTATCGCTTCCTTGCCCGCTACCGCCTGTCGCCCGGCTTCGTCATTCCTGAGCCGACTTTCCGTCACGAGGACGGCAAAGTTCGCATGGACGCTGGAGGCTTTGACGCAATGGCACAGTTTTTGCTGGACGAACTGAAGGTGCGCACCCTTTACACGCCCAGTTTTCTTTACGCCTTCGGTTGGGCATATCCGCCCAAGCGCTTCTTTGACCTTGAGCCTTTCACGCCCGAATACAACCGTGCCTATCAAGCGCTGCTGCGAACCTTTTTTGCCCATGTGCGCCAGAAAGGATGGGGCGACAGGTTCGTTTACTACATCTCGGACGAACCGCACTTCTGGCACGAACGCGTCCGAAAGCAAATGAAGCAACTTTGCGCTTTGGCACATGAAGCGACGGAAGGCATCCGCATCTACTCAAGCACTTGGCAATTTGTGCCCGATTGGGTCGGCGACTTGGACATTTGGGGCATCGGTCCGCACGGTTCGTGCTCCGTCGCCGAAATGGAGCGGTTGAAACGCGCAGGCGCCCAACTGTGGTTCACGACGGACGGGCACATGTGCATTGACACGCCCTACTTGGCAATTGAACGGTTGCTGCCTTACTTGTGCTTCGCTTACGGCGTGGCGGGCTACGAGTTTTGGGGCGTTTCGTGGTGGACTTACGACCCTTGGGAGCGGGGTTGGCACACCTTCATCCGCCAAAGCGACGAGGGTGAACGCTACTACTGGGTGCGCTACCCAAACGGGGACGGTTATCTCGTCTATCCCGGCGAACGGTTTGGACGCTCTGAGCCACTGCCGTCCATCCGCTTGATGCAAGTGCGCGACGGCGTTGAAGACTACTTGCTCTTTCGGGCGATAGAGCGGCGATTACACAACGGCGAATGGCGAGGCGCAAAAGCGGAACGGGCGCGCAAAGTGTTGGAACATGCCCGCTCGTTGGTGCGCATCCCCAACCAAGGCGGGCTGCGGTCAACAGCGCTGCTGCCTGACCCTGACGCCCTCGTTACCTTGCGTAAAGCAGCTCTGATTACCCTGCGCGAATGAACGCCCTCCGTTACAACGGGACGGCTGCCCTTGACTTTGGGGCACCCGCGGTGTATAATTAAATTAAGTTAAGTGCACAATCCACCGCTACTTGCGAGGTTTGATGCGCTATGCGGCGCGGACAAGCGTTGATGGAATACATGTTCTTGCTGGCGTTGGTAGCGATGGGGGTCATCGTCGCTTTGACGGTGTTTGGAGGCGGGTTAGGCAACCGCTACGCCAACATGCTGAACCGCTTGCCCTTCCCATAGCGATTGCCGAGGAAAGTTAGCCGATGGAGGGCGTGCGAGCTCCCCCATCGGCTTGAGCGCGTTACTGCCTTCAACCCAACAACTCCGTCACGACTTGCCCCTTGTCCACGATGGTGATGGGGCGTCCGTTGGGGGTGTAATAGCGCTTGTTGGGGTCAATGCCCAACAGGTGGCACAAAGTCGCAAACAAATCGGGCACAGCGACGGGGCGATGGACGACATCTGTGCCGTCTTCGTTGGTGGCGCCGATGACTTGCCCCCCTTTGATGCCGCCGCCTGCCAACACGACGCTGAACCCGCGTGCCCAATGGTCGCGCCCTTCGTTTTGGTTGATGCGGGGCGTCCGCCCGAATTCGCCCATCCACACGACCAAAGTGCTGTCAAGCAACTCGCGCTCCTGCAGTTCTTTCAGCAAAGTCGCAAAAGCGGGGTCAAGGACACTGCACAACTTTTGCGTGCGGGTGAAGTTGTCCTGGTGCGTGTCCCAACCGTCCAAATAAACTTCCACGAACCGCACACCTGCTTCCACCAACCGGCGCGCCAGTAAACACCCCCGCCCGAAATCGTTGTCGCCGTAGGCTTGCTTGACGCTTTCGGGTTCTTCGGCGATGTTGAAGGCTTTGGTCAGCGGCGACCGCATCAACCGCAGGGCTTTGTTGTAGGCGACCAAGTGGCGCTGCTGATTTTCGTCCTTCGTCCAGTCGGCGAATTTGCCTTCCAAGTAACGCAGTAAAAACAGCCGGCGCTCCAAGCGGTCGGGCGTCACATATTGCGGTGGCAGCAGGTTCTCCACGGGTTGGCTTAGGTTGGTGACGACCAGCGGGTTGTAAGTGGCGCCGAGAAACCCTGCACCAAAGGACGGACCGCGAACGCTGACGAAGTGAGGCAGGTCAAAGTGTTCATCGCCCAACTCTTTGGCGATAATTGCCCCGAAACTGGGATGCTCCACCGTCCCCTGCGGCAAATAGCCCGTGTGCAGAAAGTATTGGGCGCGCTGGTGGTTCGTCTCCCGCGACACCATAGACCGAATGACCGCCAGTTTGTCGGCGTGCTCCGCCAGTTGTGGGAGCAACTCTGTAAACTGCACTTCGGGCACACGCGTCTTGATGGGTTTAAAGATGCCGCCGTTGACGCTGTTGGGTTTGGGGTCAAAAGTGTCCAGTTGGCTCGGTCCACCGTTCATCCAGAGCAAGATGACCGACTTGGCTTTTTTCGCCGCACCTTGCGCCTGCAGGGGTTGTTGCACCAACCAGTCGGCAAACAACATGCCGATGAGCCCGCTCAACCCGACTTTGATGAACCCGCGTCGGCTCAACCCTTCCGACCAAGTCTCCAAGCAGCCGCAGCAGTATTCCTGCGTCCATTGACCCAGCGGCATCACGACGCACCTCCTTGCGTTTGGTGTAGGGACGCATTAACCTTGCGCCCCTACCCGTATCGGCTAATGGTTGAACAGAAACTCGCCCGCATTGAGCAGTGCCCAGGCGATGTCTTCAAAGGCTTGGGCTTTCGGGGGCAAAGGCACATTGCCTTGCATCATCGCCAACCGAATATCGCGCCGTCCCCTCAACACGGGAATGCGTTGCAGTCCTGCCGCTTCGCGCCGCACATGTTCCAACATCACCCGCTTCTCCTCAGGCGTCGGGTAGCGACAATAGAAGCGCAAAAACAACGCATTGAGATGCTCTTCGTCGGCGTCCGTTTGTCCATCCCCCACATCCCGAAAGATGGGCAGACCGCCCGCCAACCGCACCGCCCGTTGCACCTGTTCGTTGTTCATCAGCATCAGCGCTTGCTGGATAGTTTGCTCAAAAGCAGCGACATCGGGCTCATCGTCCGTGCTGAAGACAAGCACAAACCGCCGCACCATGAACTGTTGCAGTTGCTCGTAAAGGCGGGGCACCCGTGCCTTGAGCACTTCCTCGGCGCCCGTCGCCCGCAAAAACGCGTTGAACAGTTGCTCCGGCATCAGCGGGCGCAACTGGGCTTGGGCAAAAGTTTCCGGCGAATTGGGTTTGCTGCCGGGCGCTTGACAGGACAGTTGATACGCCCGCGTGCTGACGATGATGCGGATAAGGCGCTTCAGGTCGTAGCCGTTTTGTGTGAAGTCGTCGGTCAACTGCTCCAGCACTTCAGGGACAACAGGCGCGTTGTCAGGGCGAAAGTCGTCAATGGGGTGCACCAAACCGTGCCCGAAAAAGTAAGCCCAATAGCGGTTGACGACCGCTTGCGCAAACAGACGGTTTTGCGGATGGGTCAAGTAAGCGGCAAACGCCGCGCGACGGTCGCTGGGCTCTTCGGGCAGGCTCAGATTGGCAAGGACGAACTTGGGCGTCACGACTTGGCGCTGCCCGTGGCGTTCCATCACCGCTTCCCCGCGCGGCGCGTCCCACACTTCAAACGCAACGATGCGGTTTTGGTCGCGTACGGGACGAAGGCGAACGCGGGCGAAATAAGCGGCGACGCTCCAAAAGTCCGTCTGCTTCCAGCGCGGGTCATTGAAGGCGTCATGACATTGAGCACACTGGATTCGCGTGCCCAAAAAGATGCGGGAGACAGCACCTGCCAACTCTTCGGGGCGGGCTTCGTATTTGACAAAGAACGATGCCGCTCCGTTTTCGTCGGTGCGTCCCGATGCCGTCAACAATTCGTAAACCCAGCGATTGTAAGGGACATTTTGCGCCAGTTTGTCTTGCAGCCACTGCTCCATTGCCCGAACACCGGCGACCACACCGACCCGGCGGCTATCCCGTCCGATGAGCCAGATGCGCCACATCGTCGCCCACCACTTAGCGTAATCGGGGCTGTTGAGCAGCTGCTCTACCAACCGGCGGCGCTTGTCAGGGGAACGGTCGGCGAGAAACTGGCGGGTCACTTCCTCGGGGGGCACATTGCCCGTCAAGTCCAAGTAAACGCGGCGCAGAAATTCCGCATCGGTTGCAGGCGGTGCGGGCTTGATTTGGTGCTCATACCAATAGCGGGCTAACGCCCCGTTAATCGCTTGCACGACGCTCTGCTCACTTTGCGGGGCATTGTGGGGGGATTCTGCCAACGCAATGACCCACGCCAGCGTCAGGGCAACAGTCAAACCTACCAATTGGCGGCACATTGCGCCTCACCCCTTCATCATAACCCTTCGGCGCGTGGCTAATGCCTGTTTAATTGGACGCAGGCTTCATTCAAAAGGTGTCTCACACCTATCTGGGGTGCGCCCCATAACGAGTCGGAGGGCGGCTCTCCTGAGCCGCCAAAAGTGGCATGTGAAAACCATCAGGGCGCGTCAGGAGACGCGCCCTCTAAGGCGCTGCTGGAAAGAAAATTCAACAAACGAAATCAGCTATTGACAACCAGCGTTAGCCAAATGTAAAATTGGAACGCCGTGCACGATACCTCTGAGGAGGTGAGTGACGATGCGGCGTGAAGTGCCGCTGTGGGCGGTGGTGGTCATCGTTGCCGTAGTCGTCGTCGCCATAGCGGTTGTGTTCTGGACCCGCATGCACCCTGCGCCTCAAGATGTCGGCAACCTGCCGGTTAACCCCGAAGCCTTAACGCAACCCCGTCCGGGTGGTCCCTATAGCGGCAAGGGTTTACCGCCTGGGGCTTTAGGGGCACCACCGGCTGGAGGGCAACAAGCACCAGGGCGCTGAGTCGGCGACCCCAACGACAAAGGAGGGAGTTTGCGATGCGTTATCGTGGCTTCACGCTGATTGAGTTGTTGGTTGTCATCGCGATCATCGCGATCCTGGCGGCGATTCTGTTCCCCGTGTTCAGCCAGGCTCGCGAGAAGGCACGGCAAGCCCAGTGCCTTTCCAACATGCGCAATGTCGGCTTAGCCGTAACCCAGTATGTGCAGGACTACGATGAAACTTTTCCCTTCACGACGGCGTGTCCTAACAACAGTGGACAACCCTTACCTCCTCAGGCGTGGACGCTTCCTCAGGGGCAAGTGCACCCGTATGCCCGTAACTCCCAAATCTGGCAGTGTCCGTCTGCCAAGCGGGGCATCCAACTGGTGCGCCACCCTAAACCTGAACTGGGCGATCTGGGTTACACCGGGGCATCCAACTGGACTTGGACGAACTGGCATTTCCCACCTGACTTCAACGGCATTTTGCTTTCTATTGGCTATAACGAACCTCTCATGATTAGCCTGACTTGTAACTGGAACGGTCGTCCCATTCGCCTCGCGCAATTGCCTGCTCCTGCCAGCACAGCGGCGTTTGCAGACGCCCCCCACTTCTCCAGTTGCGGAGGGCGGCGCGCTATTTGGGCTGACACTTGCGCCCCACATGAAGGCTGTGGGGCGTGGGAGGCGGAGCAGCCTTACACCCGTCGCCGCAGCACCCGAAACACCCGCCACTTGGGCGGGAGTATCTTGACCTACGCCGACGGCCATGCGAAATGGGAGACATGGAGCAAACTGGCACAGAACTGTGCCAACATCTTCCGCCCCCACCTGCCCCGCCAGGACGGCAAGATTTCCATCTACGAGATCGGCGGTCCGGGCACAAGTGGCGATTAACTCGCGCTGTCTGCCGGCAAAGGACAGCAGGCGCCGTCGCTTCCTGAGGGCGCCTGCTGTCACAACTGCTCTGGCGGCAAAGTTTCCAACTCCGTCCCGTCCAGTGCGAGGCGCAAAAAGCCAAAGACGACGGCACGCACGCGGTCAGGGTCAATAGGCGGGGCTAAAACCGTCAGGGTCGCCTCCACAAAGTCCAACTGAAAAGTTACGCCCACTGTGAGCAATTCGTTGTTGCCGTCCAACAGCCCGACAATCACTTGCTCGTAGCGGTCAGGCGTAACCCATCGGATGTAAGGCGCCCCGCCCCAAAATTGGCGCACCGCTGAAAAGTCGCTGCTTGTCGGCGGAGCGCTTACGACGACCAACACTGTATCGCCCACGCGCTCAGCATGCAGCACCGATGTGCCCAACAGGCTGGAAAGGTGTCCCAAGACGGCGGGCGGCACCGCGATACCTTGTCCCAACAGCGTGTTGCGCAATCGCGCTTGCGCCAAGGGCAGCGTGAGCGTTTGACAACCCGCCAACCACTCCCGAAACCGTTGCTGCCGAAATGCCCGACGCATCTCCCGTGTCTTCACGGCTACAGCATCGGGCACAGGCACGGAAAGCACTTGCACCCACATGATGTGGCGCCATTGCCGTTCAAAGGGGATGAGTTCGTGCGCCCGCTGTAGCAAAAGGACGTGCGTCGGACGGAGCAACTCAAAGGTGTAGTGCTTGAGCGCCCAACCGACGCCGCCGTGCACTAAACCGTCCGTGTCCACGATGACTGCATCGGCGCCCAACGCCAACGCCCGCTCCACCAGCAACTTTGTGCCCGTGACGGTCGGCAGCAGATGCCCGACAGGCGAAAGGCTGCCGACGAAATAAGCGGCGCGCAAAGGGATTTCGGCGAGGCGCTCAATAGGGCGCTCTACAAAGCCCATGCCAATGGTCGTCGGCAACCCGATGTCCGACTGCCCCAAATCGGCGTCCACGACGGCGACTCTCCATCCGCCTTCAAACAAGCGACGGGCAAGGAAGGCGCAAAGGGTGCTCTTGCCCGTGTCCATCGCCCCGATGACAAGGGCGATCAGCGGTCGCTGCGTCGCAGCGAGGCGTTCCGCAACCGCTCGCCATGCGGGTATGCCAACCATCATAGCCACCTCGGTCATTGCCCTTGTGGCACAATTGGCGCACACTGAATTGCTGACCCATCACGCTGTGTCGGCTTTGCGACGGCACTTTTGGGGCATTATGCGGCATCGGTGGCAGGAAAGGCGTTATCTTTCGGGAGTTTACCCGTAATGAACAGGTAGGCACAAGACGGACAACCTTTGGAGGTGTCGTCGCTCATGTGCGGGATTTTCGGCTATGTCGGTGAACGCGATGTCGTGGAAGTGTTGGTCGCTGGGTTGAAGCGGTTGCAGTATCGCGGCTACGACTCGTGCGGTATCGCCGTCTTGGACGGCAACGATTTGGCGGTCGTCAAGGAAGCCGGACGCATTGAGCGGTTGGAGCAACTGTTGAGCCGCTACACCTTTCAAGCCAAAGTCGGCATCGCCCATACCCGTTGGGCGACGCACGGCACGCCGACCACCGTCAACGCCCATCCCCACACCGATTGTCACGGCACCTTGAGCCTTGTCCACAACGGTGTCATTGAGAACTTCCTGCCGCTGCGGGAAGCCCTTTTGCGGCGGGGACATATTTTGCGCTCGGAGACCGACACGGAAGTGATCGCCCACCTGATTGAAGAGGAGTTGAGCCGCAGCGACGGACAAAACAAGCCGGTGGCGTTTTTGCACGCCGTTTGCCGCGCCGTGCGGCAACTGCGGGGCAGTTACGCCATTGCGTGCTTATGGGAGGCAGCGCCCGGCGTTATCGTCGCGGCACGACACGGGTCGCCTTTGCTCATCGGCATCGGGCACAACGAAGCCTGCGTCGGTTCTGACCTGAACGCTGTTTTGCCCATCACCAAACGGGTCGTGTTGTTGAACGACGGCGAAGTCGCGTGCATCACGCAAACGCAGGTGCGCCTGTTTGACCTTGACGGCAACGAACGCCCCTTGCGGGTGCAACGGATGGATTGGGAAATCGCCGAAGAAGACCGCGCCGGCTATCCGACCTTCATGCTCAAGGAAATCCACGAACAGCCCGACCGCTTGCGGCGCATCATCGCCGCACGGTGCGACGGTGTGGCGCAACCGCCTGCCTTTGAGGAACTGACGATGTCCCCGTCGCAATTGGTCGCTTTTCGGCGCATCGTCGTGCAAGCGGCGGGCACCTCGTGGCACGCGGGGCTTTACGGTAAATACCTGTTTGAACGCTATTTACGCATCCCGACCGACGCCGAAATCGCCTCAGAGTTTCGCTACCGCGAACCTGTTTTGGAGCAAGACACACTCGTCATCGCCATCAGCCAGTCGGGTGAAACCGCCGACACTTTGGCGGGCATTCGCCAAGCCCGCAGCCGCTTCGTGCCCGTGTTGAGCCTCTGCAATGTGCCGGGGTCGACGATGACCCGCGAAAGCGACGCCGTGATTTACCTGCACGCAGGTCCCGAGATCGGCGTGGCGTCCACAAAGGCTTACACGGCACAATTAGCCCACCTGTTCTTGCTCACGCTTTACATGGGGCGGTTGCGGTGGTTGTTGACGGACGACGACATCGCCGATTTGTTGGCGGAGTTTCGGCAATTGCCCGCAAAGATGGAGCGCATCTTGAACGAACGAGACGAGACGGTGCGCGAGTGTGCCCGCACCTTTTTGAACGCCCGCTACTTTTTGTATCTGGCGCGGGGCGTCAACTACCCGACGGCGTTGGAAGGTGCCCTCAAACTCAAGGAAGTCAGTTACATCCACGCTTCAGGTTACCCTGCAGGCGAATTTAAGCACGGTCCGATCGCGCTAGTGGACAAGGACACGCCTGTCGTTTGCATCGCGCCCGTTGACAGCGTTTACGAGAAAACGCTGGCGAACATTGAGGAAGTGAAGGCGCGCGGGGGGCGGTTAATTGTCGTGACGACGGAAGGCAACGGCGATTTTGACGACATGGCGGAGTTCGTTTTCACCGTTCCATCAACCCACGAGTGCTTGACGCCCTTACTGACGGTCGTGCCGTTGCAACTGCTGGCGCACCATGTCGCCGCCATGAAAGGCTTGGATGTGGACAAACCCCGCAACCTAGCGAAAAGCGTGACGGTGGAGTAACTGTTTACCGAGGTGCCAAAGGCGTGCTGGTCGTCTGTTGCAGGGACTTTTGCATCGCCTCACGGAAGCGCTGTTGTTTTTCTTGCGCGGAAGCAGGCATGGGCGCTGCGGGGCGCACCGGGCGCGGGTAGAAAAACCAAACAGCCACGACGATGAGCACGACAGCGGCGGTGATGCCGATGAACCACACAAGGCGCGCAGACATCGTTCATTCACCCTTTCAGGTTGTGGTGGACAAGGTGCGTCATTGAAATGCCGCCACCCATGAGGGGCGGCAATCGGCACCGAACTGAATGGGACCGCCCAAACGGGCGTCACGGACGGTCTGCCACCGAAACCATTTGGTGTGACCGTCCGCGAAAACGATTTCGCTGCCTTCCAAATGGCGCGTGACGGTAGCGATGTTACCGACCCGCTGCTCTACATCCCGTCCGGTCAAGTTCCAGAAGCATGCCAACCCTTTCTGACAGGGCGGGTAATTGGCTAATGCGACCCGTAACTGGATGCCGTCGCGGGTCACATTGGGGGTGCACACCAAACCCATCGCGCAATCGCCCAGCACGAAGAAGCGGGCGGGCTCTTGAATGGTGGGTAACCGCGACCATGCCCCTTTGTTCTTCAGAAAGCCTGCCGGCAAATTGCGGGGGTCGTCGTAATCTACGGCGTGATTGAGTAGGTCGTTATAGCCGTAGGTGTTGGGAAAGGTGTTGCAATACAACTTGCACGATGGCTGGGCGCAACCGAAGACCTGTGGGGCACTGGGGCACACGAACACCTGCGCGTTGCGCAAATAGGGCTGCAACACGGCGTAATAAGGCGGGTGCGAATCGGCGAGGGCGGGGTTGGCTAAACCGAAATCGCACGGGGTCGGCTGAGCGTAAAACCGCTCGTCCCAATCTTGGGTGTACTGCATGAAGCCCATGGCGATGTTGCGGACATTGCTGACGCATTGGGCTTGGCGGGCTTTTTCGCGGGCTTGGCTGAAGACGGGGAACAGAATGGCTGCCAGCACGGCGATGATCGCGATGACGACTAACAGCTCAATGAGCGTGAAAGCCGACGGGCGCATCGGCTATCACCTCCTCGTGAATTTGCGTCGCCTTAACTTTTGCGACCTCTCTTACGAGCGGGCAAATGCACAAAACGCCGATAAATTTGCCTATCACGGTCTCCCCAATATCGGCGGACGGCGCAATGTGGACGGAGGCACATCGCAGTTGCGACGGAACCAGCGGGTGAAGTGAAATGGGCTGCCAAACCCCAGCAACTGGGCGACGACGGCGATGGGCAAATCGGTGCGCTGCAGCAACAACCGGGCTAACTGGAGGCGCACCTCGTTGGTGTACGCCCGCAGGCTTCGTCCGGTCTCTGCCTTAAATCGGTGGCGTAGATAAGACGGGCTTATGCCTAAGGCTTGCGCGATCTTTTTCGGGGAGTAAGCCTGCTGCAAGTTGTGCAAGAGTATTTGCTGCACACGGTGGGCTAACGACCCTGAAGGTAAAGGCTGCAGCGCGACCGGCGTGGGGAAGGCGACACCTTCTGTCGCCCGAAGCAGCCGCCAAAGCAGGACAGTTAGACATGCTGCCACGACCTCGTCCGCCCCTTCCCCTCGCTGGGTTAACTCGGTTTGAAGCAAGTCAGCCACAAAGATCGCTTCAGGCAACCACAGAAATTGCCCCGGCGTTCCCCAATGGTGATAGCCTTCGGTGAAACACACATGCACCCTCACGACGAAAGGGGCTAATAACAGCCAAAGTATTGACGAAGCAGCCGCCATCTTAGTCCAGTGGGCGTGGGCGATGTCGTCGTCAATTGGCACGGAGGGGGAGACGAACAGCCAAGTGCCGTGCGGGGCGCAGATGACAACCTGACCGATGCGCACTTCCGCGACCCCTTCCAAAACGACAGCCAAATGAGCAAACCGATAGGCACACAGGTGATCGTTGACCCACAGATGCGAAGCTGCCCAACCTCGGCGGAGCACTTTCGGGGATTCAGACGGAGGGGCAGTTTCCCGCACCGTCACACCGCGAGGGATTGTGCCCGCCACGCCTTGCGGAAGGCACGGCACTATTGGGACACTACCGTGCCGCACCCAAGGCAACACGCGCCCGCGCAACAGATTGGCAAGCGTCGTGAGCAACGGCGCCCCAGCCCTTTGCATCTCGTTTGTGTGTCTCCTTCCAAGAGGTGCGCCAAAATACTGAGCGGTGTCACTTAATCATGGTAGCATGGTTGGAAATTGCAGTAACCACTGCCGCAACTGATGCGGAAGTCGTGACTGGGTTGCTGCTCAATTGCGGGTGCACGGGAACGGCGCAAACTTTTGCCTCTGACGGGACGGTTCAAGTTGTCGGCTACCTTCCGGCGACGGAGGGTGTGACCGAGCAATTGATCGGGTTTTCGGAGCAATTGGATTACGCCGTTGCGCACGGTTGGTTGCAACGGTCGCCGCAAGTGACGACCCGTCTGTTGGACGCAGACGCATGGGAAGTCCCGCTGCGGCAAGTGCTCCCGCCTTTACCCATCGGCGACCGCTTTTTAGTCACGCTGACGGATGAGCCAGCGGATAACCTGCAAGGGCGCATCGTCGTGCGGTTGCGCAGTTTGGGCGGGTTCGGGACAGGGCATCACCCGACGACCCGCATGTGTGTGGAGTGGTTGGAGCGATTGCCCATCGCTGGCAAACGCGTGTTGGACATCGGGACGGGTTCTGGCATCCTCGCCATCGCGGCAGCGCTCCTGGGAGCGGCAGAAGTCATCGCGACAGACATTGATGACGCCGCATTGGATGCCGCCAGTGACAACGCGCAACGCAACGGTGTGGAAGGGCGCATCCATTTCGTCAAAAGCGATTTGCTGCGGCGCGTTGAGGGGCAATTTGATGCGGTTTTGTCCAACCTGCTGGCGCCGCAAATCAAAGACTTGGCGTGGCAGTTGCAATCGCGGCGTGCTTTGGCATCTGAGGGCGTTTGGATCGGTTCGGGCATCAGCGCTGAAAGTTGGGACGAGGTGCGGGCGGTGCTGACAAAATTGGGCTATCGCATCCACGCCGAACGCTGCGTGGACGGGTGGGTCGCCTTTCAAGCGACGCTGTGACCGCTACCCGTTTGTGACATCAATGAAGGCGGAAGCGCTACACCCAGCCAAATTAAAGCCGTTTACGCTTTGCGCGGTAAGGAGGTCTGGGGCATGGGGCAATTGGACGGCAAAGTGGCGTTGGTCATCGGCGGGACGGCTCGGGACGGGTTCAACGCTATCGGCGCGGCGATGGCGCATTTCCTCGCGGACGAAGGAGCCGTCGTTTTGCCGACTTCCCGCAGCCGCGAAAAAGTGGAAGCGACCGTCAACGCCATCGCACAAAGGCATCCCTACCCTCACCCCGTTGACTTGAACAAATTGGCGTTTGATGCCCGCGACGAATCGGCGTTGATGACCTGCTGCGATTGGATTGAATCGGAGTTCGGTCCGATTGATATCCTCGTCAACGCGCAAGGCGTCCTCGCCCGCTACAACGCCGAGGACATCCCACCAGAAGTGTGGGAGGACATCTTAACGGTCAACTTGTTGAGCGTGGCGCGGGCGTGCCAAATCGTCGGCAAGCGCATGATCGCGCGAGGGCGCGGGCATATTATCAATGTCGCCAGCGAGACGAGTTTGCGCGCCATTCCGTATGTGGCTGCTTACGGGACAAGTAAAGGCGGCGTGCGGGCGTTGACGGCGCAACTGGCGTGTGAGTGGGCGCGCTACGGGTTGTGTGTCAATGCCCTCGCACCCGGGCTGATCCCGACAGATTTGAACCGCACTGTGCTGGAGCGCGAGCCCGAACGGTTGCGCCGATTTCTCCAAGCGACGCCTGCCAACCGTATCGGTGTTTACGAAGACCTGCGAGCGGCGACGATTTTCTTGGCGACCTGCACCAACTATGTCAACGGCATTACCCTACCCGTTGACGGTGGCATGAGCGTTGTCTTGTTCGCTGCTTATTGAGCGGGCTGCCCTGCCACGCGCCGCTTGTGTTCCGACAGTTTAGGCTAACTGAAAAGGTTCAGCGTCCAGCAAAGCGGCGACTTGCTCGGGTGTGAGGTCAGATAGACGGTCCACGATCAGGTCGGCGCCGGCGTCGGCTAAGAGGGTGTGGGGGTTGGTGGTCGTCACGGCGATGCACTTCATTCCACCTCGTTTGGCGGCGAGGACGCCAACGATAGCGTCTTCAAAGACGACGCAGCGCTCGCGTGGGACGCTTAAACGGGACGCCGCCGTCAAGAACACTTCGGGGTCGGGTTTGCCCCTTGTCACATCTTCCGCACCGACAAGCACATCAAACAAGTCTGCGATGCCCAACTGCTCCAACGCAAATTGGATGTTGCGGTGCGGCGTGGACGAAGCGATAGCCACCTTGAAGCCCAACGCCTTCAACCCCCGCGCCAGTTCCACCGCACCTGGCAACGGTTGAAGCCGTCCTTGCGCCACTTGGCGATACAGGGCTTCTTTGCGTTCGCTCCATTGGCGAATCTGCTCCTCTGTTGCCTGCGGGGTCAAACGCCGCAAAATGGCGTCGTTGCGTTGCCCAAAGGTTTGGCGAAACAGTTCTGGCGTCATCACGAAGCCGACTTCTTCGCCCAGTTTGACCCAACTTTCGTAGTGGAACGGCGACGAGTCGATGAGCACGCCGTCTAAGTCAAACAGTGCCGCTCGCGGCTGCATGGCGAATCCTCCTTTGCGTGCCGAATGAGCCTCCTCGTTGCTGATAGGGCATACCGCTCTGCCCCTAAAGCCCCTCTTCGGCGCCGAGGGGCGTGAAAATCGGTCCCGCACCCATGGAACTTTTCGCTCGCTGCCGGCGTTATCGGTGTCCAGCGCCGGCGCAATAGCGTAACAGGCGCTTTTACCGTCGGACAGGGTGCTGGGTTGAACAACGGGGTTTGGTCGGAGGGCGGCTCTCCTGAGCCGCCGAAAAATGGCGTGAAAACCAGGGGCGCGTCAGGGGACGCGCCCCTCCGAGGCACTGCCGAAAGGCAATTCAACAAAGCAGGGCACAGCGACCTACCGAAATCGCGGCGGAGGTGAGTTAGGTGCGTCGGCTGGTTTGGTCGGCTATTATTTGGGCACTGAGCGGTGCGGCACTGCTGATGGCGCAGGGGGGGCAGCGTCCAACCAAGGAGTTACATGTGTTTGCGGGGGCGGCGAATTTGCCGCCGCTGACGGAAGCGGCGCGCCTTTACGAGAAGCGCTATGGCGTTAAAGTGCGGCTGACTTTCGGTGGTTCGGGGGTCGTCTTGTCGCAAATGAAACTCGCCCGCAAGGGCGATGTCTATGTGCCTGGCAGCGACGACTATATGGAGAAAGCCATCAAAGACCGTATCATTGACCCCAAATCGGTGCGCGTGATCAGTTGGCTCGTGCCTGTCATTAATGTGCCCAAGGGTAACCCCAAAGGTATCAAGTCGCTGCACGACCTCGCTAAACCCAACATCCGCCTTGCCATCGCTACGCCTGGTTCCGTCTGCTTGGGCGATGTAGCCGTGGAGATTCTGCGCAAAGCGGGCTTGTGGGACAAAGTGAAGCCCAACATTGTCATGCAAGCGAAAGACTGTGCCGATTTGGCTGCTCAGATAAAACTCGGCACCGTTGACGCCATCATCGGTTGGGATGTTTTCGCCTACTGGTATCCCGATACGCCGATGGACAACATCCCTATTCCGTCGGATGTGCTGCGGGTGCGCCACATCCCGGCAGGCGTGACGGTCTTCGCCCGCGACAAAAAAGAGGCACAACGCTTTGTCAATTTCCTGGCGTCCAAAGACGGCAAACGCTGTTACGCCCAATGCGGCTACTGCGTCAACCCGCCGGCGCTGGCAAGCGGGAAAAACAAGGGGGATGCAAAGTGATGGGGCGTCGTGCCTTCACGCTCATTGAGTTGCTGGTCGTCATCGCGATTATCGCCATTCTGGCGGCGATGCTGTTTCCCGTGTTCAGTCGTGCCCGAGCCAAAGCGCGTCAAGCCAGTTGCCTGTCCAACCTGCGCAACATGGCATTAGCCGTCGCATGTTACCGCAACGATTACGACGAGGTCAATGTGCGCTATCGCTTTTGCCCCGATTGGACTGACCCGTTTTGTGCGGGATTACCTGACGCGACCTACTACACAGGTCCCAGCGAAGTTTGGTGGGGACCGTATGACAACCGCGTGGCACCTGACCAACCGCCCGCAGCGGGCTTTGACCCGCAACGCTATTTGCTGCGCCCGTATGTCCGCAACGAACAGATTTTCAAGTGCCCAGAGGAGCCCCAGTGGCAAATCGGCTACGCGATGACTTATGTGACAGGTTCACCGATGGGGTTGCCTGACGGGGCGGTGACCAACACGACGGCGATGGTGATTTGGGACCATCGCCGAACCCCTGGCTGCGCCGACACCCGCAAAAAGCCTGTCGTCCCACCTATCCCGCCCTTCTACCCCTTTGAAGGTGTTCCCGGTGCCCAAACCATCCACTACCCCAACCGCCACTCAGATGGGTTTGACATCGCCTTCTACGATGGGCACGCTAAATGGATGCGCCCCAGTTTGCTGCGCGGGCGCATGTTCTACGCCAACGAAGGCTATTACCAGCAGTATTGGGTGCCGCTTTACGGCAATGAACCGCAGTGAAGGAGGGTGGGCGCGATGCGTCGTGCCTTCACGCTCATTGAGTTGTTGGTCGTCATCGCGATTATCGCCATTTTGGCAGCCATCCTGTTTCCCGTGTTTGCCCGTGTGCGGGAGAAAGCGAGAATGACGGCGTGCCTGAGCAACTTGCGGCAACTGGGTTTAGCCTGCAAATGCTACAGCAATGATTGGGACGAAGCCTACCCCGTTGACCGCTTCCACTGCAACTCCTACCGCACCGCTGGCACTTACGGACCAGTCGTTGACCCTGGCTTCCCTGGAGCGCCGACTTTGGATCGGCTCAATCGCTTAGTGCGCCCGCTGCACCCCTATATTCGCACGCACGGCATCTGGTATTGCCCCAGCGCCGCCTTGTGCGCTCAATGGGACCCGACGATTTTGTCCACCGAACAAAACTGGCAAGTCGGCAACATCAGTTACCACTTTTGGTCTTGGTCGGAGCGTTATCCTGCATTTCCTCCCTTTGTTCCGCGCGCCCTGCATGAAGCCACTGCATCGCCCGATAGTTGGATGCTGACCGATTGGTTCTGGCCGCGTGCACCTCGCTTCCCGCATGATTACGAACACGCCCTTACCTTACTTTGCGCTCGCATGGACGGGCGCGTCGCCGTCTTTCACGGGCGTCCGATTGACAATTTTAAGTAACGCTTTTCCGGGAACTTACTGCCCCTGCGGCAGCGTTTTTTACTGTGGGACGCATAAACGGATGTTGATGCATTGAATAGTGCAAGGAGGTGTGCTTGGATGACGCTTCAGCGTTGGACGCTGGTGGGTTTGGTTGTGGCTGCCGTTGTCGCTGTCATGGCGGCGCAAAGCGCTGCGCCACGCATCGGATTGTTCCAGCCAGCGGAACGAACGAACCCCGTCACCTATGACATCACTGCCACGCTGGTCTTCACGCCGCCGCTGGGCACGAAGGTGGCACATGTTTGGCTGGTCAAACCACCCGATGATGCTGGTCAACAGGTGCTGGAATTTGAGACCGAACCACCGCCCACGATGGAAGCCCCTGACCCGCTTTACGGCAACCATCTCGTTTACTTCCGCTTGGACAACCCCGATGGAGCGCAAGTCATTCGCTACCGCCTGAAAATCCGCGTCTGGGAGTTGCATTGGCGGCTTGACCCAATGAGGGTGGCGAAATATCTGGAAGCATCCATGCCCGAATGGCTACGGAATGAAAGCCGTATCGTCACAGATGACCCGCGCATTAGAGCCGTTGCCCAAAAAGCAGCAGGCGATACAACCGAACCCTTTGAGCGGGCAAAACGCATTTTGCAATTTGTGATGGACACAATGACCTACTCACACGGTGAATGTTCGCTGCAAGCCAGCGCCTTGCACGCTTTGACGAAACGCATCGGTCATTGCAGCGACTATCACGGCTTTGCGACGGCGCTGTTGCGCAGTGTGGGCATCCCTGCCCGCATCACTTACGGTGTCAACCCCTTCAAGCGCCGCTCGCCGTCACATTGCAAGGTGGAAGTTTTCCTGCCACCTTACGGCTGGGTGCCGTTTGACTTGTCGGAGACAGACAAGGTGCTGGAGCAACTGGCAAAGAGCGATTTGCCTGCCGAGGTCAAAGCGAAAAAGCGCGAGGAAATTTTGCGCTGGCTGTTTAGTGGCTTCCGCGACAACACTTGGTATCGGGTCACGATCGGCTCTGACTTTCCCGTCGTCCCACCTGTCGCACCCAACCCGCCCGTTATCCGAACCGCTTACATCGTTTGCGACGACAAAGTGCTGCCTGACCCCGACCCTGCCAACCCGAACAAGATGGAATTCGCATGGCAGTTGGTTTGGGACGCCAAACACGACCAAACCGTCGTCTTTCCTTGGTCGCTTTGGTTGAAACCGTAATGCCAATGGGAAAATGTGGCGCGATGGGTATGTTGGAAACTTACGCTCGGAGGTGTGGGGTATGTTGGTGCGCAAACTGGTGGCGGAGTTCGTGGGCACTTTCGCTTTGCTGTTCATTGGATGCGGCGCCGTCATCGCTGACGGCATCACGAACGGCAAGGTGACACCGGTCGGCATCTCTCTGGCGTTCGGGTTGACTGTCATGGCGATGATTTACGCAACGGGACACATCTCGGCAGCGCATTTCAACCCAGCAGTCACTATCGGTTTCGCTGTCGCCGGGCGGTTCCCGTGGCGCTATGTCCCGCACTACCTTGCCGCTGAGTTTGCGGGAGCCCTCTTTGCCAGTCTCTTGCACTGGGCTTTGGTTTCAGGGCACGCGTTCAATGTCAACTTCGGCGCCACTGTGGTGGGCGAGGGTTTGTCTGTCGGACAAGCCTTCGTCGTTGAAGTGATCTTGACCTTTTTCCTGATGTTCGTCATCATGGCAGTAGCGACAGACAAAAGAGTGCCGTCAGCAGCGTCAGGGTTAGCGATCGGTATGACGGTGACCTTGTGTGCGCTTGCAGGTGGGGCATTGACAGGAGCATCTATGAACCCAGCGCGTTCGCTGGCGCCAGCGGTGTTTGCAGCGATGGCGACGAAAACGCCTTTGCAGCAACTGTGGCTCTACTTGACAGCGCCTGTCATTGGCGCCGCTATCGCAGCGCGGGTTTATGAGTGCCTGCGACCCGAAGAGTTCGCCCGCAAAGGGGCGCCTGAAGACCTGATGGAATACGCCGTCGGCATAAGCCAGTCCGTGTAAGTGCGACTGACAAATCGCCCGTAAAGTCGTTTGCCGAGCGCAAAAACTCATGCACTTAGGAGGTGCATTGTGATGGCAGTGCAGTTGCAAAAGCCCAAAGATTTGCGGACGCAAAAACCCGTGCGGGTCATCTTCACGGGGGGCTTTTTGGGCGCGGGCAAAACGACGGCGCTGGGTGCCCTCGCTCGTCGGTTGCTTCAGCAGGGCTTGACCGTCGGTTTGGTCACCAACGACCAAGCCGCCAATTTGGTGGACACAGCGATTGTCAAGGAGTTGGGCGTCCCTGTGGCTGAAGTGGCAGGCGGTTGTTTCTGCTGTCGCTTCAGCGACCTTGTGGATGCGACAGAGCAGGTGCTGGCGAATAACCCCGATGTCTTGCTGGGCGAACCCGTCGGCAGTTGCACCGATTTGGCAGCGACTGTTGTCAACCCTCTCAAACTCTTTTACGGCGACATCTTCCGTCTCGCTCCTTTTTCGGTGCTCGTTGACCCACAACGGGTGCGGGAGTTGGTGCTGAAAGAGATACCAACTCGTTTCCCTGAAGAGGTCGCTTATATTTTCCGCAAACAACTGGAGGAAGCCGACATCATCGTCCTCAACAAAGTGGACACACTATCGCCGGACGAAGCCGACCGAATGGTCTCAGCCCTCAAGGAACTGCAGCCCAACAAGCCCGTTTTGAAAGTGTCAGCGTTGCGCGGCGACGGCGTGGACGAATGGTTGCAAATGTTGATGAGCGATGCGCCCGCCGGCTCACATATCCTGCGCGACCTTGACTACGACACTTACGCCAAAGGAGAAGCAGTGCTGGGATGGCTCAACGCAACTGTTCGGCTCGTCGGAACACCTCAGTTCAACGCCCGCCAATTCGCTGAGCAATTGATGGACGAATTGCGCACAGCCGTTAATGCCCGCAATGCTGAAGTGGCGCACCTTAAGTTCCTGTTAACCAGTGGCACAGGATCATTGCGAGCACACTTGACAAAAGCCGATGCAGCGCCGACCTTCATCGGCGAGTTGAATGAGGTTGAAGAAGCGACCTTAGTGCTCAACGCCCGCGTGGCTCTTTCACCTGAAGCGTTAGGTGGGATCACCATTCAAGCGATTCTGAGCACCGCTCAAGCGGTTGGCGCCGAAGCCGAGGTGTTGAATGTGCAATCTTTCAGCCCACCCTATCCACGCCCGCCTTATCGGTTGAGTGAACCTATCGGTAGTTGATGAACGGACCTTTGCACTTAGGAGGTGCATTGTGATGGGGGTGTTAGTGAGATGGCAAGGGGTTAAATAACATTCCAACAGTCGGCTTGGTGGGTTTGATGGCAGGCATGTCTTGGCGTTCAACTACGGATTAGCACCCAACGCGAAAGTGAGAAAGAAATCATCGCCAGATTTGGTAGCGAGTAAAAACACTGTGAAGGAGGGATGAACGATGCGTTGGGCAGTCGCGGTGGCTTTGAGTGTGTTGGTCGCCTTCGGGAACTTCGGAGCGGCGCAAAGCGGGACTGGCTCCGTTGAGGCGTTGCAGGCAGAAATCGCCCGACTGAAAGAACAACTGGCAAAACTTGAGGCTCAACTCGCCGAACTGCAGAAGCAACAAAAAGCCGCAGAAAAAGTCACTCAGCGCTTA